>JANPAP010000159.1:0-2930 GCA_031429975.1 Chitinophagaceae bacterium | reverse complement strand
ACATAATCGTCGGCTGCTTCCAGGTATTGTAATTGTTGCAGGGGAATGATTTTTATTTTGCCATTGTCTTTTACCACAATGCGGTTGCTTACGGTAGGCGACTGTAATGCAGTGGCAGCAACGGCTTGCGACTGGTTGTTTTGTTGCAACAACATTTTTTGGATGGCTTTGTCAAAGCGTTCTCTGCTGAAAGGCTTTAATAAATAATCGGCAGCATGGGTTTCAAAAGCCTTGATGGCATACTCTTCAAATGCTGTTGTAAAAATTACCATCGGCGGATCATCCACCAGTTCCAGCATTTCAAAACCATTTATTTTTGGCATCTGAATATCCAGAAAAATCAGGTCGGGTTGATGTTGCTGAATGGCCTTCAATCCTTCAAAACCATTATTGCATTCTTCTTCAATGCTGATGTCGGGATAAAATTGCAGGTACTCTTTTATTATGGATCTTGCCAGCGGTTCGTCGTCTATAATGATTGCTTTTATCATGGTTGAAATCTGAAAATTATTTTAAAAATATTGTTGTTATGTTATCTGTGGTATCTGCACCGTTACAACAAATTGTTGTGCTTCTTTTTTTATTTGCAATAAATCGTGCCGGCCAAAAAGCAGGAAGAGCCTGCGTTGTATTGAACTCAATCCAAAGCCGGTGCCCTTTACCGGCATGGCAGTCAATTCGTCAAATGGATTTTGTACGCTTACTTCCAGCATACCATTTTTTACTGATGTACTAATTAAAATCTGTACCGCTTCAATGGTATCATACAAACCAAACTTGATGGCGTTTTCTACCAGGGGTTGCAACAGCATGGAAGGTAATTTCATTTGCAGGGCTATATCATCGGTTGAAATAGAGGATTGAAGCCTGTAACCAAAACGTACTTTTTCTATTTCAAGATACAGCTCCAGGTATTCCATTTCTTCTTTAAGGCTTATCCATTGTTGGCCTTCGTTTCGTAAAGTGCCTCTTAAAAAATCCGATAACTGTTGAATCATGTGCCTTGCATTTTCTGGCTGCTGTCCGGTAAGTGCACTGATGGAATTGAGGCTGTTGAATAAAAAATGTGGTTGCAATTGCTGTCTTAATTTATTCAACTCCGCTTCCCTTGCTAGTCGTTCAGTGGTGGCTCGGTGTTCGCTCTCTTCCTGCTTGTCTTTTTGTGTGTACCACAACAAACTCAGTAAAATAAATGCGGCGAGCATTAAAAATACAATTGCAAAACGCAGTGTGGATGTTTGTCCCAAAAACAATAGATAGGCATCATCGTGTTTGAAAAAAGATTTTAATGCAAACTTTGTAAGCTGCAGCCACACTGCACTTAAAGCCAATGCCATGATGAAGGTATAACTGTATTTTTCTTTTTTGGGAAGATAATACCGCATATTATTCATTACAAATAAACAGAGGGCCGACAGCAATACATAACTTACGGCAGCATCTGTAACGGCTTGTAAATTTGCGATGCCGGCTTCCTGTAAAACAAAAACATGCAAGGTGCCCCATGCAATCCATCCTGTTGCAAACAGTATGGATTTGGGCGTTTTATTTATGCTGCCGTTTTGTTTTTTATGCGCCAATGGGGGTTACGTTTAAACAGTTAAATTGATGAATGCTCTCTTGTAATAATGCGGTAGCTTTTTGTTGTGTTGTACGAATATACAACGCAGCATCTTCATCATCTTTCATACAACTCCAAACTTCGGCGCCATCGGTAGATTGGTTAACTGGAAGTATTTCGGTAACATCAATAAAATCCCATTTTATCAATTGACCATCATTACTGATGGCAGCAGTTTCTCTTTCGCCAATCAACCGGGCTTTGTGAAATGCATGCAAAATATCTTCTGCCTGTATCATGCGGAGTTGTTCGTTAAACTGTGGTTGTACAGCGTTTCCGCCATAAGTAAACCTGTAAATTAATTTTGATAAATACCAGTTCATTGCAGTAAATTTTTTGTTGTTGAAATTGGTTTAATAACTTTTTATGTCTACACCGGCAAAGAGTACGGTACCTTTTAATACCAATATTTTTTCTGGATTAGCCGTGGCGGAAGTATTGAATTTTCTTTTGTCGTCTACCCCATGAAACATGCCGTCTACCTCACTATAAATAATCCAGTGTGGAGGAACAATCAATTTTACACCACCAAAAACCACATCCATTTGAATGACTACTTTTCCATTTATATCGGCCTGTGTAAGATCAATATCGGCACCGCCAAATACACAAGTTATTTTTCCACCTTCAAAATTTTTAGACATTACATTTCGCTGCACTCCACTGAAGATAGAACTGACGTTTATGAATTCGCTGTTGTCGCTTGCAGCGTAATCAGGGTTTGTTTTTTGCCAGCTGCCGGTACTATAATCGGGTTCTTTTTTTTTAGTGCCAAAATCGTTGTACAACCATTTTGTCCGGTTAGGACGAAGGATAAAAAGAACACCAACTGCAATGATTACTCCCGGCCAGAAATAAGGAGCCAAACTTAATCCCGGAATAAAGCGGTCGAATAAAAAGAAGCCGCCAATACCCATCAATATAATCCAGGAATTGTTTTGAAAATTATGTTTGATACCGCTGTATATTCCAATGATGATTAAAATTACCGGCCAGCTAAAAAGCCAATGAGGCAATGGGAACCCGGTGTTACGCAGCATTAATGCAGCGCCGATACAAACTAAAATCAATCCTGCAAATATTTTGCTTTCGGGTCTTTTGCTTCCTTTAAAATTATTTTCCATGTTTTTTGTTTTTGTTACACAAATCTATAACGCAATTGTATAGCCGGAAAGTAGCTTTAGGTTATTACTATGCAATGGTCGGTAAACAGCATTGTTTTGTCGGCGAACGTATTTTGAGATTTTTTTTTAAAAAATTAGCTAGTAATAAATAAATTTAAATTTTGGCGATTATAGGTCTTTTTAAA
>JANPAP010000158.1:0-2451 GCA_031429975.1 Chitinophagaceae bacterium | reverse complement strand
TAGCTTCCTGCTTTTGAATTGTTTCTTTAGCCACATTAGCTATAACTTCCTGCTTATGGATTGTATGATCTTGTACTGAACTTATTATATCCTTTACAGGTTGTGTTACAATTGCCAAATGCTTTTCCTCCCGGGTATATTTACAGCAGCTTTGTAATTTATTATACGCTTTATCGGGGGCTAAAAAGTTTTGATTGTCGTAACCGGCAAGGGCAATGTTTTTAAGCACAGCGTCGATATTCGTTTTGATACTATCGTAAGTTATGCTTGCCATTTTGGTATCTGCATTCCACTCGGCTGTAGCGATTCTCTTTTTAAAAGCGGCTTTTTCAATGCTGGTTTTACAAATATTGCAATTGCCATAAACCTTTACTATTGCAGTTTTGGCATTATTTATTTGAGATTGGGAATGGGCTGTTGATGAAAAAAAAACGGTTGCCAGTAATAGGATTGATTTAATCATGTTATTTTTATTTTGTTGAAATTGATTTTGTAAACGTTGTTTCATTTTACTAAATTTTTAAAGCATTGTATACAGCATGAAGGTACTCATCGCAATCATCAATGCATCTTCAATAATTGTTACCGTACTCATGGGTAAATTAAACACCGCACCCAAACAGGCGCATTGAATGCTCCGTTTGTTGAGTACCGATTGCAAAACTCCAATAATGCTGACACTCATTACAACCACCGTAACAATGTTGGTTAGCAGCGGCTGAAAATTGGTTGCATAAGCGATGCCCAAAGTCAATTCTATAAATGCATATAGATAGCCCCATGATTTTATTTTTTTTGCAACAATATCATACATGCGGTAGCTTTCGGCAAAGCCTTTTAAATCGAGCATTTTAAAAAATGAAAAGGTTAGAAAGAAACCTGCCATAAAAACGGTCATGGCTTGCATCCAGTTAAATGTATTTTGATGCGTTGCGGCTATGATGGCTATTGCGCTGATGTACGCAAAAATTATCAAGATGGGTTTGTAGGTGGCCAACCAATTTTTTGTTTGCTCGGCTGTTTCGTTGTGTTCCTTTGCAGCAATGGCATATTTATTATCCAATGCATTTTGAAATGTTGACAGGGCAATATGTTGGTCCATTGTAATGGTTGCCGATTGGGTATCTTTCGAAACTTCAACTTCCGTTACATTGGGCAATTGTAATAAACTGCTTTTTACTTTTGCTTCACAACTGCCGCATGTCATGCCTGTAATTGTATAACTGTGTGTCATTCTATTTTGTTTCACACAAAGTTAATTTGGTATGCTTAGGCAGCTATTGTAAAATTTTGTATCAATGTTGTAAGATTTACAGTTCCTCTATGTTTTTGCGTTTGTATGCTTTCAGCGATTTAAAATAGCTGGGTGTAAAACCGGTTACTTTTTTAAACTGGTTCGATAAATAAGCCACGCTGCTATAACCAAGCTGGTAGGCTATTTCAGATAAAGTAAGTTCGTCGTACACCAGCAATTCTTTTACTCTTTCAATTCGTTGGCTGATAAAATATTTTTCAATAGTGGTGCCTTCAACTTCCGAAAAAAGATTGCTGAGGTAATGGTAGTCTTGATGTATTTGAGAAGTGATGAAAGCAGAAAAATTTGTTTTAATGTCGGGTTCGGAATGATGCACCAAGGTTACAATTGTGTTTTTTATTTTTTCGATGGTCTGGCTTTTTTTGTCGTCAATAAGTTCAAAGCCCAGAGTTTTTAAGGAGTTGTTTAATGCTGTTAATTGGGTTTTTGATAAAGCTTCTTCAATTTCTACTTCGCCCAAATTTACCGTTACCGGGTGCAGATCCCTGTTTTCTAAATGCGCTTTTACAACCATTTTGCAGCGGCTGCAAACCATATTTTTTATGTAGAGTTTCAAAATTTATTGATCCTTTGTTGATGTACAAATTTAAAGCAATTGGGGTTGTTGGGGGAAGGGATTTGTTGGGGTTTAAAAATAATTGTTGAAGGTTTTGGAAAGAGGGTGAGGCAGAAGGAATGAAAATTAATTAAGGGTTTAATTCGTCGGGGTTTCACGATTGCCGTTTAATTATAATTACTGTTTGTTGTGAAAACCCCGCCGGGCAATGTCATTAAGTTAAGGGCTTTAAATTGCCCCGGGCTTTAGCCCGAGTGCAAATGATAAAAATAAACATGGCTTTAGCCAAAATATTAATTTGGCTAAAGCCTGCGGGGGATATTCTTAGTCTGATAAAAAAATTATTCTCTTAACTTAATGACATTGCCCGCCGGGACAGAAGACCTCAACTTTAATTGACTCAAGAAAGCTTACTCGAAATTCATAGTCTACCCTCTTGAGCCATGTAATAAAAAATAAGTCCCAACACAAAAAAAGCCATTGTAACCAATAACCAGCTATTTCTTCTTTTCTTTTTTATCCTTTCCGATTTAGAAGCAATGTATAATTGATGTTGCAGAAAATCGTTTTGATCAAGGCT
>JANPAP010000157.1:0-4496 GCA_031429975.1 Chitinophagaceae bacterium | reverse complement strand
CTTTTATTTGCAAAAAATATTTTTCGAAATATTTATAGGATATGCCAGCTACAATAATTGCTCCTGTTAACAATAACAAATAATAAGCAATAATGATTATTACTGATGGAATTTGTAATCCTTGTAACCTGGGCACTAACATACGCAATACATAATCTACCAGCATGTGATACATATAAATACCATAAGAAATTACTCCCAGGTAAGAAAGTGATGGCACTTCGATATTGATTAATTTATTGGTTACCGCCGATACATTTAAAATTAAGAGGCTATACAAAACAGCCAACAATATTTTAAAGGCAAGCATTTCTGAAAAAGGAAATCCAATAATATAATGCCCAACAATGATAGCCAAAACAACAATCTGTACTGGTTTTGATGCCAAAAATGATTTATTATACCATTCAAAATTATGATACAAAAGATACCCAAATGCAGCACCAATTGCCATGGCATAAAACTTTTGTGTAAGCAAAAACATCTCCCAATTATTGGGCACTTTAATAAATTGGTTATAAATCAATACATAAAAACCAGTTGAAACGAACAGAAAAAAAACGATCATACCTTTCAAATAATTTCTAAATATTTTTACCATCGGCGCCCAAAATAAATAAAACTGCTCTTCCACCCCAATTGACCATAATGGATTTAGTAAGCCCACTGTAAAATTTTTTGCAGCATAATTCGGAACAAATAAAATAAACATCAATAATCCTTCGGGAATTGTAAATCCAAAAAATGGTTGATGATACATTTTAGGATAAACATATCCCAATAAAAAAAAACCAATGGCTACAATTAAAAAATATAAAGGCCAGATTCGGAAAACCCTTCGTAAATAAAATTGACGGATAGAAACCGTTCGTGTTTTATGTATCTCTCCAATCAATAAATAGGTAATCAAAAAACCGGAGAGACTGAAAAAAAAATCAACTGCATCGCCGCCACGATTTAAAAATGCCAAATTACTGAGTGTATAAATTCCGAGTTTATGCAAAGAAATATTTGCATGCGAAATCACCACAAAAAATGCTGCAAAAAATCGCAACGAATTTAAACCAGGTAAATATTTAAACTGCATCGGATATCTTAATTAATCACACGTTTCAATACCGGCACAGCAGGGTTTCCTTTATAAATAGTATAAGCTTGCAGATTGGTTTCTGCCACAGCATTTATTCCTAAAACACAATGCGAATGACAAATAACACCGCCATATACAACCGCATTTGCTCCAATCCAGCTACCCTCTTCTATAGTTACTGGCAAGGAGATAAAATCAAAACTTTCTTTGGTATGATCATGGCTACCGGTGAGGATTAATGCACCTTGCGACAAGGTTACACTATTACCCAATGTTACATTCGACAAATTATCAATCCACACTTTTTCTCCAATCCAACTATAATGACCAATTTGTAATTTCCAGGGATACTTAATATTTACGCAGGGTTTTATTACCACCCCTTTTCCAATCCGGGCTCCAAATAATTTTAATAAAAAAACTTTTAAACCCGAACTGATATTGATGGAGTTTTTAAAAAAGAACACATTCATAAAATACCAGCATAACTGTTTAAACTTACCAGCACCAATTTGGATAGTGGTTTTGTATGCAGCATTATTTACCGTTTTTAACTGGCTCATTTAAATAAATTAAAGTACTGCTCTTTATGTGCAGTATTTGAAATATAATTATTGGCATACTGCCAAGCAGCAGCGGCATACTGGTTAAATATTTCCTGATCAGCATCTGCCATTTTTTGAATCGCTTCAGCAAATATTTCTTTGTGCGACAAAGGTAAATCCCATCCAACATGTTGCGTTTGTAAATTTAACCAGGGTGTTTGGTTGCTGATTAAAACAGGCCTTCCAGCAAGTAGCGCTTCAAAAATTGCATGGCCAAAATTTTCGCCGGTTGTTGGTAAAATAAATAAATGATTCTGTTGAATTAATGCGGCTAATTCTGATTTTTGTTTTGGCCCCTCGTATTTAATTACAATATTTTCTGGCATTTTATTGATCAGCTTTTCGCAATCTTGCCAGTACCCTTCATTTTCAATTGGGCCAACAATAGTAAGGGTTACCTGTTGGCGGATGCCTTGTAAAATCTGCAATAAAAAAAGCAAATTTTTAATGGGTACTATCCTGGAAACAAAAATGCAATTCAATTTACCTATTTCTTTTTTGCAGATAACCAAATCAGTTTGAGTTAAGCTAGGCAAATTATCTGCAACAACAATTTGGCTTCCGTGAAAATATTGTTGAATTGCTTTTTGCTCTCTAAAATTGGTAGCATGAAATGTAATTTGTTTATGCATCCCCATCCATCTGTACAAATACAACAAGGGTCTTTTTTTATAAATTTTTAAAGACAAGGCACTGTTATATAAAGCACCTCTTGGGCAAACCAACATCTTTCCTTTAATTTTATTTCGATATTTTAACCATAAAGGATATACAACAAAATAGGGTGAAAATAAATGGTTGAGATAAATGAAATCGGCATTTACAAAATCAATCTGCGCTGCTAATTGATTTGCTTGTAAGGTAGTTTTTTTTGCATAAAAAATGTGTGCACCCAAACTTTCGTTGAATACCCATTTGTTTGATTGGATACCGTTATATGGCATTGTTTCACCATGATCCGTATCGGTTGTAAGCACATAAATCTGGTATTCATTTTTTAATGCGATACAAATATTTACGCAAGATTGTATGGGTCCACCAGCCTTATATCCAGGAGCAAACCAATCAACCAGTATCAATAATTTTTTACGTTTATCCAATGCTTAAAAAATAATCATTTGTCATTAGCCAGCTCCGCTTCTTTTTTTTCTGCACGGTCAAATAAAAAAATCATTGTAAAAATAATTGTGTAAGCAGCAATATTAAATAAGGTATGATTATCGAGATTAAAAGGTGAGCTCCATTTTTGATTGATTGAAATAACCATTAAGGAAATCCGCAACACATTTACAACCCATATAACAAACAAGCCTCCTGAAATCCATTTTAATTTTTTTATAAAACTACCCCTGTTAGCAAAAATAAATGCAAACCAAAAAATCATTACTCCGTATCCAATACAATCGTACCCAACATGAACACCCAAGCCATTTTGTAATTTAATGGTATAAATATCTTTTAGGTAAATATCAAAACCCATTAAATCCAACTGCAGTTTAGAGGCATGCAATAATATCCATCGTAAAGCCGCTACATGGTTAAGATACTTGTCGGCAAATTCAGAATAGTAACCTCCTGGTGAAGTAATACCAATCATTGCTATAGTGCCATAATACAATACACAAAAAGTTAACAGGAACTTGAGCATGTATTTTATAAAATTTCTTTTTTCCTGCATCTGTATTTTAACTTTCAATTTTTTAAGTTATTAATCCGATTCGTGTTCTGCCAAGAAAAAAGAAGCTTCTTTCTTTTCGGCTCTGATGGTAATAAATTTTATTATCCAAGGAAATCCAAAGTTTACCAAAATATAAAATGTAACCAAGCTAGAAAATAACCTGCCTAATAAATAAGTACTATCCATTTCCAACGCATTAAACTCCAGAAAAAATGCGCCCACTACTGCATAATTAAACACCATATTTTTGGACGATTTCCGAAGCAGGTAATCATAAATCAACATGTATACAAATCCCAAACCTGCTAAAAAAAGCATCATGCCGTAAAGGCCAAAATCAATATAAGCATCTGGAAAATAACCCAGACTGAAGGAAGCTCCTTCCCTGCGGCCGGCATACCGTATTCCAGTATATTTTTTTGTTTTTTCTGTTGCATCATAATTGGGTTTATCCGGATTTAAAAACCTTGGGGTTGTGGTATACTCCAAACTTAAAAACCAATTTGCCCCATTTTCAAAAGGCAATATTTGCGGAATTCGATCTATCGTTTTTGCAAAATGATACGTGTACTGCAAACGGTCGAGCATATCATTTACAGATGCATCTAACCCTTCATTATTTACATTGGAGGAAAGATTAACCAATTTGTCGATCGCTTCCCCCCTTTCAACAGTAATAGCTTGTGATTTTTCACCCGCATTTAAAAATGCACGGTAATCGCTTTTTATATTTGTCCAGATTAATGCAAAAATTGCAAGTACAAATGATAACATTCCAATAATAAATACTTGTTTAAAATCGAGTTTTTCAATAAGGCTAATTATTAAAATTACCAGAAAATAAATAACCGTTTTAAAATCGGAAAAGAAACCTAGGAACCCGTTTATAAATTCGAGTACAACGAAAATATAAAAGATATTTATTTTTTCTTTTTTTAAAAAACAGATATATCCAAAAAGTAAAAACAAAATCCACTTAACTTTTATCAGACTAAAAATAATTTGTGTAAACCCTCCAAAAAGAAATGCTATGGAGCCCAAAAAAGATGCAATAAAAAAAGAAATGATATACAAATTCATAACTTTTTGTGTAGAATAATTGCTTACATAATCAAATAGGCTT
>JANPAP010000156.1:0-8424 GCA_031429975.1 Chitinophagaceae bacterium | reverse complement strand
GGTCCTGGGGTTCGAATCCCTAGCTCTCCGCCAAAACCTTGATAATTTTTATTATCAAGGTTTTTTTATTTCCTGAATAATCTTCTAAATTAAATCCGGCAAATTAATTTTAGTTCAAAATTATTTGAGCCTCAAAATTTTACCAACTTCATTCAAATAACCATTCTAACTATTTAAATATTATTGGTAATTAATTGAATTGTAATTTTATTAGAAATTATATTGTATATTTTTGCATAAGAATGAAAAAATTCATCACCGCTATATTAGCCTTTCTATATATTGGCACTTCAACAGGTGCTACTGTACATATGCATTATTGCATGGGCAAAATTGCAGATTGGGGAATAGTACAAAATGATTCCAAAACCTGTGGCAAATGCGGAATGGAAAAAACGGATTCAAAAGACAACGGTTGTTGTAAAGATGAACACAAGTTTTTTAAAGATGACACTGCCCAGAAAATTACAGAAAGCAATTTGCAAATATTTCAATTGCTTTCTGCTGCACTACCTGCTTCTTATATTGAATTACACAATATTGAATTCCCTTCTGTTACTGAAGAGAATCCCATCAGCCATGCTCCTCCCCGAACGAATCCTGTAGCTGTATATATCCGTAACTGCGTTTTCCTTATTTAGATTTTATACCTGTTGATTTTACCTGCAAATAATTTGTCAGGCTATTGGCATTTCCTCAATTTTTTTCTAAAATTTAAATCGATAAAAATGAAAAATACAATTCCCATTTTAATCATTATTGCTGCGTTTGTATTTGTTTCCTGTAATGGCAATTCTTCAAAAACAGAAGATCACTCTGCTATGAATCATACAGATTCTATGCCCATTCAGCAAAACCAAAAATCAGAATCTGATATAAAATATGTACCAGCGGTTTTTTCAAATGTTGATCCTGCTGTTGCCGGTTTTATGAAGACCATGGTTCAGCATTATCTGGAAGTTAAAAATGCGTTGATTGAAAATAATTCATCTGGTGCTGCATCTGCCTCAGAAAAAATATTAACCGCAATGAAAGCCTTTGATAAATCATTGCTTAGCGCCGACCAGAAAAAAGTATACGATGATATTGAAGCGGATTTGAAAGAACATGCTGAGCATATTTCAAAAAATAAAGTTGAACACCAACGGGAGCATTTTACCATGATGAGTAAAGACATGTACGATATTGTAAAAGCTTTTGGTGCAGGCATGACATTATACCACGACCATTGCCCGATGTATAAAGATGGGTCTATGTGGTTGAGTGAAACAAAAGAAATCCGCAATCCATATTATGGAGATAAGATGATGACCTGTGGAAGCGTGGAAGAAATGTTTAAGTAAAATCAATTGGCAATGGACAATAGGCAATTGGCAAAAGTAGACTTCGATTGCATATTGCCTATCGCTCATTGCAAATTGCCTATTGGATTATGTTGAGGTTATTAATAATGAAGATTTGTTAGTACAAATGATAATTTATTAACCCAAGCCGGGCCTCCCTCTCCCTTGGAGAGGGACTGAGGGTGAGGTCAACATAAAAAATTATGCTCCCAACCATTATTTCCTGGTCTTTAAAAAACCGCTACATCGTTTTGTTGATTGCAACTGTTTTGTTTGTATGGGGCATTATGAATGTGCAGAAGAACCCCATCGATGCCATTCCCGACCTCAGCGAAAACCAGGTAATTGTATTTACCGAATGGATGGGCCGTGGACCACAGATTATGGAAGACCAGGTTACCTATCCGCTGGTGAGCAATCTCCAGGGAATTCCCAAAGTAAAAAACATCCGGGGTACATCCATGTTCGGGATGAGTTTTGTGTATGTAATTTTTGATGATGATGTGGATGTGTATTGGGCAAGAACCAGGGTGTTAGAAAGATTAAACTATGCACAACGTTTATTGCCGGCAGGTGTAACTCCAGCGCTTGGTCCCGATGGAACCGGTGTAGGGCATGTGTTCTGGTACACCCTGGATGCAAAAAATATGAATCTCGGAGAACAACGTGCCTTGCAGGATTGGTACATCAAACTGGCTTTGCAAACGGTGCCCGGTGTTGCCGAAGTGGCTTCCTTTGGTGGTTTCGAAAAGCAATACCAGTTGGTAATCGATCCAGTAAAATTGCAGTTTTACAATGTATCACTCATGGATGTGATGAACAAAGTAAAAGCCAGCAATAATGATGTGGGCGGAAGAAAATTTGAAATGAGCGATATGGCTTACATCATCCGTGGGTTGGGGTACATAAAAAATAAAGATGATCTGGAAAGTATTGCCCTTGGAAATTTTAACGGCATACCGGTGAGGGTGAAAGATATCGGAACGGTACAAATGGGAGGAGATCTCAGGCTCGGTATTTTTGATGAAAACGGTGAAGGAGAAGTGGTAGGAGGGATAGTGGTGATGCGGTACGGCGAAAATGCCGATAAGGTTATCAAGGCCGTAAAAGAAAAAATGAAAGATGTGCAGAAAGGATTACCCGAAGGCGTGAGTTTTAAAACGGCCTACGACAGAAGTGTGCTGATAGAAGCTGCCATTGGCAATATCAAAATAAAATTGATTGAGGAGATGGCCATTGTAGCACTCATCGTTATCATCTTTTTATTTCATTGGCGCAGTGCACTCAGCATCATCATCCAGATTCCCATCACCATCGCCATCAGTTTTATACTGCTGAACATTTTTGGCATATCCTCCAATATCATGTCGCTTACGGGAATTGCATTGGCCATCGGTGTCATTGTAGATAATGGCATCATCATGAGTGAAAACGCCTACCGGCATTTATCCGAATGGCAAAACAGTAATCCCCCTAAATCTTAACAGCATGAAAAAACTATTCAATAAAATAAAAGGTAAAAAAAATTACACCCCCATCCCGGAACTGATACGGATGCAGTTGATAGAAAAAGCCTGCAACCAGGTTTCCCGTGGCGTTTTCTTTTCCACCATTATTATCATCACTTCTTTTTTGCCCGTGTTTTTATTAACCGGGCAGGAAGGAAAACTGTTTCATCCACTTGCATACACCAAAACATTCATCATGATGGTGGATGCATTACTGGTGATATCCCTGGCGCCGGTTTTAATATCTTTTTTTATGAAGGGGAGGTTCAGACCCGAAACACAAAACCCCATAAATCGTTTTTTAGAAAAAGTTTACGAGCCTGTAATCCGTTCCTGCATCAAATGGCGCAAAACAACCATTGCAGTAAATCTCATTGCACTTGCCATCAGTATTCCATTGGTATTAAGTCTTGGCCGGGAGTTTATGCCGCCGCTGGATGAAGGCGCTATATTGTTTATGCCGGTAACCCTGCCTGATGTTTCAAACAGTGAAGCAAAACGAATTTTGCAGGTGCAGGATAAACTTATTAAATCGGTGCCCGAGGTTACAAATGTTTTGGGCAAAGCAGGAAGGTCAAATACGGCAACTGATAATTCTCCCATCAGCATGATTGAAACAATCATCCTGTTAAAACCTCAATCCGAATGGCGGAAAAATATTTCGAAGAATGATATCATCAATGAGCTGAATGCCAAACTGCAGATACCGGGCGTAACCAATGGCTGGACACAGCCCATCATTAACCGCATCAACATGCTCTCTACCGGTATTCGTACCGATGTGGGCGTAAAAGTGTACGGCCAAAACCTGGATACTATTTATGCGTTCTCAGAAAATATAAAAAAAGAACTGATGGGCATTGATGGCGTGAAGGACCTGTATGTAGAGCCCATCACCGGCGGAAAATACATCGACATCACCGTTAAGTGGGATGAGATAAGCCGCTATGGTTTAACCGTAGATGATGTAAATGCCGTAGTTGAAATTGCACTGGGCGGAATGCGGCTCACCACTACAGTTGAAGGCCGTCAGCGGTTTTCAGTGAATGCAAGATTCGGGCAGGATTTCAGAAATAACCTTGATGCTCTAAAACGGTTACAAGTACAAACTATGAAGTACGGGCCCGTGCCATTGGAAACCATCACCGATGTAAAGATTACTGAAGGGCCGCCCATGATCAACTCAGAAAATGCCATGCTTCGGGGTACTGTTTTATTTAATGTCAGAGAAAGGGATTTGGCAGGTGCAGTCAGCGATGCAAAAGTAAAACTTGACAACATGGTCACTAAATTGCCAAAAGGATATTTTATGGAATGGAGTGGCCAGTATGAGAATCTTATCCGCAGTGAAAAGACATTGATGATGATTTTACCGATTGTTTTGTTCATCATTTTTCTCTCCATGTATTTTGCTTTCAGGAATGCAAGGGAAGCATTTCTGAGTTTAATCTCCATTCCATTTGCATTGATTGGCGGTGCATTCATGATCTATTTCTGGGGCGTTAATTTATCCGTTGCAGTGGCTGTTGGCTTCATTGCATTATTTGGCCTTGCTGTGGAAACAGGTATCGTGATGGTGATTTATTTAAATGATGCCATGGAACAGTTGGTGGCAAAAAAAGGAAATTCCAGAGACACAATCAGCAAAGAAGATTTGCGTGAATATGTAATTGCAGGTGCCGCAAAAAGATTACGTCCCAAACTGATGACCGTTTGTGTTTCACTCTTTGCACTGATACCGATTCTCTGGAGTCATGGTGTGGGCAGCGATGTAATGAAACCCATTGTACTGCCCATGGTTGGTGGCGTATTAACTTCTGCAACTCATATTTTATTGGTAACACCATTAATATTTTTAATGGCCAAAGAATATGAGTTAAGGAAAAAAGGAAAGATTGAAGTGATGGAAACAAAACATTAATACCATTAATTGAAGTTTATGCAACGACTAATTATTTTTTCAGGATTGATATTTTTTGCTACAGTCATTCAGGCGCAGAATATACTTCGCATGGATGCTATCAAACCGGCAATAGAAAAAAATCACCCCACATTAAAGATGCTGGATGCCGAAGCCCGTTCCATGGATGAAGCTGCCAAAGGGGCTTACAGCTGGATGGCTCCGGAACTGGGGGTAGGTTTTTTTCAAACACCTTATGATCCGGGCAGGTGGAAATCTATGGATGGACAACCAGGCATGGGTGCAATAATGATATCAAGCCAACAAATGTTTCCCAACAAAAAAAGACAGAATGCAGAGTTTGCTTACATGCATGCACAATCATCAGTTGAAAAACAAAAGAAGGATGTTGTGTTGAATGAACTCTTGTATATCACCCGGAAAAATTATTACGACTGGATTGTGATTGAAAAGAAATTGAAAGTGCTGGAAGAAAATGACAGGCTCTTAAAATTCATGATGCAGAGTGCAGAGATCAGGTACAAAAATGGGTTGGGAAAGATAAGCGCCTATTACAAGGCGAAGGCTGCCCTGGCTAATGTAGAGAATATGCAATTGATGCTGAAGAACGAGATCGTTCAAAAAAGAATTGCCATCAACACAGCGATGAACCGGCCAGCAGATGAATTATTTAGCGTGGATACCAATTATGTGTGGATGGATTTTAATAAACAGATGTTTGATTCGGTTGCCCTGATGAACCAGCGAAGTGATATAAAAGTGCTCGACAGGGCCATGGAAGTAAATGAACTGGAACGTAAGGCAGAACTGGCCAAACTGAATCCCGAGTTTGGGATACGGTACGATCATATGACGGGTTGGGCCCGGCAACCCCTAATGTTTTCAGCGATGGTTATGGTGAAAATTCCTTTTGCAAAATGGTCATCTAAAATGAATAAAGCAAAGGCAGAAAGTATTGCCTGGCAAAATGAAGCGCTCAAAAATCAGCAACAGATGATCATCAATGAAGCAAGCGGTATGGCCAACAGCAGTTATACCGAACTGGAACTAAAAAAGAAACAGATGATTTTATATGAGCAGCAAATTATTCCTGCATTACGCAGAAATTTTCAAACCATGCTGCTGGGTTATGAGCAGAATACGGAGGAACTGTTTGAACTTTTTGATGCATGGGAAGCCTTGAACATGACACAAATGGATTACCTGGATCAGCTGATGAAAGGCTTACAGATGCAGGCTGAACTGATGAAAATTATGGAATTAAAATAATTACTATGAAACTGAATTTTGTAAAAGAGAAATTGGCAATTAGCAATAAGCAATATGCAATAAGCAATAGACGTAGGTTGCCTAAAATGGTTTTCATATTGCCAATTGCAATTTGCCTATTGCTTATTGCTTCATTCGGATGCAATAATAGCGGCGATAAGAAACAGGCTCAAATGTACACTTGTCCTATGCCGCAGGATTCTGTATTCAGCGATAAACCGGGCAAATGCCCCAAGTGCGGAATGGATCTGGTGTTGATGGAAAACCATACCGGCCACGAAGGGCATGATATGCAGGATAATGTTGCAATGAATACAAAAGCTTATGCATGTCCCATGCATCCGCAAATACAAAGCGAAAAGGAAGGCGCTTGTTCCATTTGCGGTATGCCGCTGGAAAAAATAAAATCAGGCGAAGGACAAAATTCAGTATCGTTAAATACCTTGATAAAGCCCGCCAATCAACAGGTAATAGCTTCAGTTCCGATGGTACATATGATGTACAGGGAAGAGAATATTGAAATGGATGCATTGGGTTTTATTACTTATGATACCCGACAGATTGGTACAATCTCTTCTAATTTTTCAGGCCGTATTGAAAAGCTGTATGTAAAATACCGTTACCAAAAACTAAGTCGTGGACAAAAGATCATGGACATCTACAGTCCCGAATTATTGACTGCTCAGGAAAATTTATTGTACCTGTTAAAAAATGATCCGGAGAATTTAATGTTGATCAATGTTGCCAAACAAAAACTGTTGTTGCTGGGAATGAGCAGCGCACAATTATCAAATGTAATTCGAACAAAAAGCCCATCATACCGGGTTTCTGTTTACAGCAATTACAGTGGACATGTTCATGAAAGCAGCAATTCAAATAGTATGAATACAAATCAATCAACAGCAATGAACATTTCAGCACTAACTACAGAAGAGCTGGCCGTAAAAGAAGGGATGTATGTACAAAAGGGACAAAATATTTTTTCAGTTTTCAACCCAAACAAGGCATGGGCACTGTTGAATATTTTTGCCGGACAGGCAGCCATGGTTAAAATCGGAAACAAAGTTCGTATAGTGCCAGAAACCGCTCCAGATAAAGATTTCAGGGCCATCATTAATTATATAGAACCGATATTCCGTGATGGAAATAAAACACAAACTGTCCGTGTGTATTTTGATAATGCACTTTTAAAAATACCCATTGGAAGCCAGGTAAAAGCCACCATTTTTGCCGGCGACCGTTCTGCCAACTGGCTGCCTGAAGAAGCGGTGTTATCGCTCGGTTTGGATAAAGTAGTATTTGTACGAAACGGCGAATCATTCACTGCCCGTAAAATTGAAACAGGCATCAGCAACAAACATTTAATACAGGTTTTAAGTGGACTGGATAAAACAGAAGCCGTTGCCGCCAATGCGCAATACCTGGTGGATAGTGAGAGTTTTATTAAAGCGGAGAGGCAATGAGCAATGAGCAATGGGCAAAGGGCAATGGGCAATGAGCAATGAGCAATGAGCAATGAGCAATGGGCAAAGGGCAAAGGGCAATATGCAAAAAGCAATTTAGTATTTTACTTTAAAACGTATGATATGAGTTACAAGAAAATCAACGAAACAAAGGTTTATCAGCTTGCATTTGAACTTGCAATGAAAGTATTTACTGTTTCAAGAAATTTTCCTAAAGAAGAAACCTATTCTCTTACAGATCAGGTTCGGAGATCAAGCCGGAGTGTATGCTCTTGTCTGGCAGAAGCCCATAGAAAAAGACTGTACCCTGCTCATTTTATTTCGAAAGTATCTGATGCCGATATGGAGAATTCAGAAACACAAACATGGCTGGATTTTACATTGGCCTGTACATACATTGACCAGGAAATTTATACACAACAAATAAATATTTCAGAACAGGTAGGGAGCCTGCTTCATCATATGATTAGTAATCCCGAAAAATATAAATAATATGAAAGCATTTAAAATAAATTGGGGAGTTTTTTATAACAAAGGGAGACTGATTACAATATTGCCAATTGCCATTTGCCTATTGCTTGTTTCTTCTTCCTGTAAAAGCAAAAAACAAAGCACCATAAGCAAAGATGAATATTATACCTGCAGCATGCATCCGCAAATTAATGAAGATAAACCGGGCTTATGTCCAATCTGTCATATGGATTTGATTGTGGTTAAAAGAACCAACAGTGCAGCCGATGAAATTTCATTAAATGATGAACAGATCCGCTTGGGAAATATTCAATGGGATACCATTCGTAATGGAATGATTGGAGATAAAACTGTGTTGACTGCAACGCTCAATGCAGATGAAACAAACAGCTCCAGTGTCAGTGCACGTATTATGGGGCGTATAGACAGGCTTTATTTTAAAGCTATTG
>JANPAP010000155.1:0-3278 GCA_031429975.1 Chitinophagaceae bacterium | reverse complement strand
TCCTCAATATAAATTGAGGATTGTCGAGTTCAGTAGGGTTTAAAATAAGGCCGGAGCCTGATAAATTAAATCAATATTAGGCACAATGCCTTCTGTTTAATTGTGTCCTGCTTTTTCGTTGAATATTCCATAAATCAACTGTACTGAAAATTTTAGATTGGCTAAATTCTACGGCTAATGTTTCGTTAACTACCTTGTTTAATTTTTCAGTTGTTTCTTTACTGATTTGTGAAAATGTGATTGCTGTTTGCTTTTTCATGACTTTAGTTTTATAAGTTTTATAATTATTTTTTCAGTGTTTATTGTATTTGCTGGTAATGTGTGATTGTTATTAGTTAAATATCTTCTGAAACTGTTGCTGCTATTGTATTTTGAATAATGGTGTTTTTGATAAAGGGCATATTTGCCATTTTGATAAATGGTAAATATGCTAAATAAGCGGCTTAAATAAATTTAGCGGCATAATTTTTTGAAGTAATTGTTAGGCAGATCCAGGCATTTAGTAGTAGAATTTATCTACCTGAGGTTAATTAATTACAGTTTATAATGTTCTCCTAAAATCTGAAAGATCAAACAAGGGCAAATTATATTTAAATAGTAATATGGCAGGTTATTCTCCTTTTAATGAAATTTTAAATCCACTTCTTAAGTTTAAAACTAGCAGGAAAAAGCCATCCCCATTGATATAGGGATGGCTAAGATTGACTGTCTATTATTGAGGGTAAATTAAGTATATACTATCCTTTAATTGTATTATAAAACTAGTATCAATAACAAAATAATAATGATGATGGCTCCAACTGAAATATAAACTCCAGCATTGAAATTTTTTAACTCTTTTTTGACGCCCTTACTTCTTTAAGGAGTTTTTTCTTTTCATGACTTTTCAATATTGATTTATCCATAACCTTAATCTCTTCATGGTAGTTAATCAATTGTTGAGCCCTAGATTCTCCTGTTTTTGCAGATCCATTTGAATTTAAGGAATCTGAAATAATTGCAGAGTTGGCTGTTATGCCAATTCCTAAAAGCAATACAAGTGATGCTATTTGAAGAAAATATTTGATGCTCATTTTTTAACTTTCAAGTTTTATTGAAATGAGTTATTAATTATAATAATTCATGTGGGCACTGTTAATTATTAAATAAAGGTGAGCAGATTTTTGAATAAAGCTGTTACAGAATATTGTAAAAAAATTACATGATTCACACATTAAAGTGAACCATTTTTAAATTGGTTTTATTTTCTATCAAACATTCTATCGCAATACTGAGTTTGTTGCCTTAATTTTTCTTACTAAAATAAGTTGCTTTATAAACAACAGATTTTGGGTAAGATTTGCAATGCTTCTAATATCAATAGCATTCAATTGTATTTGATATACAAAGTCCATTTTTATAACCCTGGTATATAAAGTAGATTTATAAAAAAAGGCAACCAGCTAAGTGTGAATGATGTAACTAATTATGATAGTTGTGTAACAGTTCAATTATTTAATAAGGCCACCTTTGTAGTCAACAATAATGATAAACAATTCTTTCTAGAAAAAATTATTAAAAGGAAATCAAAATAATAAAAATTTAAATTAAATAACATGAGACCAATAAAAATTTTACTTGCTAGTTTTTTAATGATGGCAGTTTTTTCAGTGGGATGTAAAACTATGACCAAATCTCAAAAAGGTGCAGTATTGGGAACCGTTGGTGGTGGGGCAGTAGGTGCAGTTATTGGAAAAGTGGCTGGTAACACAGCTTTGGGGGCCATTATTGGAGCAACTGCTGGTGGAGTTACCGGAGCCGTTATCGGCCGTCACATGGATAAGCAAGCTGAAGAAATTAAAAATTCTATCCCAGATGCGAATGTAGTAAGAGTAGGAGAAGGGATTGTAATTGAATTTAATAGTAAAATATTATTTGGTTTTGATCAATCAAATCTTACTACTGAGGCAAAAACAAACCTGAATAAATTAGTAACCGTTCTTCAAAAATACCCGAATACCAATATTGAAGTACAGGGACATACAGACAGTAAGGGTACTCCCAGTTATAACCAGGATTTGTCTGGACGTAGAGCATTAACGGTTTCATCCTATTTATCGAGTAATGGTATTTATTCTTCAAGGCTCAACTCGGTTGGATTTGGTGAAACGATACCCAAATATTCTAACGAAACAGAAGAAGGACAGATTCAAAACCGCAGGGTAGAGTTTCTTATTGCAGCTAATGAAAAAATGAAAGCAGATGCTGCAAAAGAATCTGGTGCTGGGGGTAAATAATAAAAAATAACATCCAATTTAATAAGCATAAAAAATAATAAAATGAAAAAATTAATAAGTTTTTTATCGCTGGTAGTTATTGTATCAGTAACAGCTTGTTCAGATCAACCAGCACAAAAAGAGGTTATCGTTGTTCCTGCTACGCCTGTAATAGTTCCTGTAACGCCTGTGATAATTGAAAAAGATCCTCCTGCAAAATCTACTACAATCTCTGTTGATAAAAATGGGGTAAAAGTAGAAACCAAGAAAATAGATGTGAACGTAAAAAAGCAATAAACATTATAACGGAATTACAATAATTCAAATAAAAATTAAAACAGAATTTTTTTAAAAAAAAGTAAAAAAAATAATTATGAAAACAGTAGTGAAATTTAATTTAATAATGTTGATAGCCGCATTCTTTATCAGCTCTACAGCAACTGCACAGCATGTAAATTTTGGTGTTAAAGGCGGCGTGAATTTATATAATGTAATAAATGAAAACAGCTCGAATTATAACTCAAAAGTTGGTATTCATTTAGGGTTGCTTGCACATATTCATCTAGACAAATCAATTGCTTTGCAGCCAGAACTTGTTTACTCTACGCAAGGCGGCAAATTTGTAAGCAATGGAATAGATTATAATTTAAAATTGAATTACATTAATGTACCGGTTCTGCTACAGTATATGTTCGACAATGGTTTTAGATTGGAAGCTGGTCCACAATTAGGTTTCCTGATCAATGCTAAATCGGATTCGAAAAATTCAAGTACTGATGTTAAAGCCAACTTTAAAGCTATTGACTTTGCAGTTGCCATTGGTGTTGGTTATATTAAACCATCAACCCGTTTTGGTGTAGATTTTCGATATAATGTAGGACTTAACGATATCAATAAAAGTGATTTGGTTAATTCATCCAACCGTGGATTTCAACTGGGTGTATTTTATCAATTCAAACATAAGTAAGGTTAGAGTTTTAAAGGTTAAAGCCAACATTTTGTTGGCTTTTTTTGTTTGTCAAC
>JANPAP010000154.1:0-4233 GCA_031429975.1 Chitinophagaceae bacterium | reverse complement strand
TAATGTAAGATTTAAAGTTGCAATGGAATCGCAACCTGCAAAACTTGCTAATGTAATAGTATAAATGCCGGGAAAATTATAAGAATTTCCATTCCATAAAATCGGAAATTGATTTGGACAAACTTCCATGTTACTAGTACTTGTCAAAATTGTTTTTACAGTTAAATTCAAAGTAGCTGTCGAATCACACCCCCCAATACTTATAAGATTTATAGTGTAAGTACCCGGAGAATTATAATTGACAGCATTCCAATTAAAAGGGAGTTGGTTTGTACAAATATTGATATTACTGATACTGCTTAAAGTGGTAAAGGCAGTCAAAACCAAAGTTGCAATGGAATCGCAACCTACAGAGCTGTTAAATAATAATGAATAAGTACCCGGTACATTATATAAATTCCCATTCCATAAATATGGAAATTGTGAAGGGCAAATTGTTTTATTTGTAAAACTTCTTAAGGTATCATTTACATTTAATATCAGAGATGTTATAGAATCGCAACCAAATAAATTAGTAAGGATTACTGTATAATTGCCCGATGTTGAATAACTATTACCATTCCAAACATATGGTATTTGTGAGCTGCAAATGTTTTTTATTGTTGTACTACTGCTTACAGGGTTAATTTTTAAAACAAGGCTCAGTATTGAATCGCAGCCATTTATACTACTGATTAAAGTATCCTTGTATGTTCCTGCTATGTTGTAATTTTTGCTTCTCCAAACATAGGGTAATTGATTAGAACATATAGTAACATTGGTTATGGTTATCCCCGGATTATATACGGTTAAGTTTAAAATGGTTATTGAATCGCAGCCAACAGCATTTACCAGCGTTTTTGTAAAAGTGCCTGATATATTATAACTATTGCCATTCCAGTTAAAAGGTAAATCTGAAATGCAAACTGTTTTATAGGTTGTACTACTGCTTGATTGTTTTACGTATAAATTTAATGTTGCAATAGAATCACAGTTTGATGCATTTATCAAATTAACTGAGTAAGTTCCTGCTGTATTATATGAATTTCCATTCCATAAATAGGGTAATAAACTGCTACAGGCAGTAATGTTGGTTGTACTAGTACTTGATTTGATTTTGAGAACTAAATATGCTATCGAATCACAGCCTGCAAAACTGGTGAAAGTTGCTCTATACGTACCTGCTGAATTATAAGTGTTTCCATTCCAGGTTATTGGTAATTGATAAGTACAAACAGAGATGTTAGTTGTACTGGATAACGTAGTTCTAGTGTTTAAAATTAATATGGCAGTAGAGTCGCAACCTGCTGCATTTACTAAAGTAGCATAATATGTACCCCCACTTGTGTAAGAATTTCCATTCCATAAATAGGGCAATTCGTTAACACAAATTGTTTTACTGGTAAAACTAATGGTAGACCATTTTACCAGTAATAATATTTTTGTCAAAGAGTCACATCCAGCAACATTGGTTAGGGTTACAGTATAGGTTCCTCCAGTATTATAACTCATGCCATTCCATTGGTAAGGTAATTGAGAAGAACAAATAGTAGTAGTAGTAATACTTGAAGAAGTTGAGTTTACTTTTAATACAAGTGTTGCTATCGAATCACATCCTGCAAAACTCCTTAATGTAACTACATAGGTACCTTCAGCATTAAACCAAGTTCCATTCCATAAATAAGGTAATGAAGAGGAGCAAATAATTTTTGTTGTAGAACTTGAACTTGGAGCACCTGCAATTAGATTTAAATTTGCTATGGAATCGCATCCTGAAGCATTGGTAAATGTAACACTGTAAGTTCCGGCAGCATTGTAACTGTTGCCATTCCAAATAAACGGTAACTGGCTGGAGCAAATTGATTTATTTGTAATGCTGCTGCTGTTTGATTTTATTTTAAGTATTAGTGTTGCTACAGAATCGCAACCAACCGCATTTAATAGGGTAACAGAATAGGCGCCTGCTGTATTATAAAAATTGCCATTCCAAAAATATGGAAATTGGTTTGTGCAGATATTTGTATTGGTAATACTGCTGCTGATAGATTTTGAATTCAGCACTAGAGTTGCCACCGAATCACATCCTGCAGCATTTATTAAAGTTACAGTAAAGGTGCCTGCTACATTATAACTGATTCCATTCCATAAATAGGGAAATTGATTTGGACAAATACTGATTAAAGTAGTACTGCTACTAATTGCTTTTACCGTAAGATTTAATGTTGTTATAGAATCACATCCTGCTGCATTGGGAATAATTATATTATAAATTCCAGTTGCATTATAAGTATTACCATTCCACAAATAGGGTAATTGATTTGAGCAAATGCTTTTTGTTGTAACACTACTGCTATTTGCTTTTACAGTTAAAACTAAAGTTGCTACTGAATCGCAGCCAACTGCATTCATAAAATTTACTGTATAAGTGCCTGCACTATTATAGGTATTTCCATTCCAGGAATAAGGTAATTGTGAAGGACAGATATTTCGGTTTGTAATACTGCTGCTTGTTTGTTTTACAGTTAATATCAGGATGGCAACAGAGTCGCATCCTGCAGCATTTGGTAAAGAAATATTATAAGTACCCGAAGTATTGTAATTATTACCATTCCAAATAAATGGTAGTTGATTAGAACAAATATTTTTATTGGTGGTGCTAATGGTATTGGGTTTGGTAGCTAGTACCAATGTTGCAATCGAATCGCAACCAGCCGTTCCTGTTAGTGTTACTGAATAAGTACCTGCTGTAAAATATAAATTCCCGTTCCAGGTAAATGGGTATTGGCTGGGACAAATAGATTTATTTGTACTGCTGCTATGTGCTGCATTTACTGTAAGGTTTAAAGTTGCAACAGAATCGCAACCCACTGCATTTGTCAATATAACTACAAAGCTTCCTGCAGCATTGTAATTATTGCCATTCCAATTATAAGGTAATTGATTGGTACAAATAGTTTGGTTAGTAATACTACTACTGCTCTTGGTAGAATCAACCGTTAATAAAGCACTCACATTTGTGCAGCCTGTGGCATCTTTTACAGTTATTATATAACTGCCTGCAGCTAATCCGGTAAATACATTTCCTGGTTGAAAAGTAACTGCATTAATTGAATAAGTTAATGCAGCTGTACCACCATTTCCAATTGCTGTAATGCTGCCATTGTTATTATTACAAGTAGCAATTGTTGTAGTTCCGGAAACTGTTGGCCCCGATAAACTGCTTATTACAATTGATGAAGAATCTGTACAGCCTCTGGCATCTTTTACGATTATTTTATAATTGCCTGAAGCCAATGTTGTAAAAATATTATTTGTTTGAAATGCACTCCCATTAAGGCTATAACTAAATGGATTGGATCCATTGCCTGTGTTGGCAGTTATAGTTCCATCACTCTTATTACAAGATGCAGCAGTATTGCTTGATGTAAGAATAGGTCCCGTTAAATTGGCGACATTAACCGGAATGCTTTTAGTACAACCTGTTGCATCTTTAACAGTTAAACTATAAGAACCGGCTAAAACAGCATTAAAAATATTTGATGATTGAAAAACAATTCCATTAATGCTGTATTGATAGGGTGTAGTTCCTCCGGTTACAGTTGCGGTTATTTTGCCATTATTTTTTCCACATGCTGCATCAATAATAAGAGCAGTAATTAATTGTGGCCCTGTTGTATTGTTTACGGTTACAGGTTTTATTGTTATACAACCATTGGTATCTTTTACTGTAATAAAATAAGTGCCTTGGGATAGTGAATTAAATACATTGCCCGTTTGGAATCCAATGCCATCCTTACTATAACTGTAAGGTGCAATTCCTCCGGATGCATTTGCAGTGATGGTTCCATTGGCATTGTTACAAGTTGCAGATCCAGCAACCAATGATAGTAATGGGCCAGAAAAATTATTGATAAAAATGGTT
Source organism: Chitinophagaceae bacterium (assembly GCA_031429975.1). Taxonomy (GTDB): domain Bacteria; phylum Bacteroidota; class Bacteroidia; order Chitinophagales; family Chitinophagaceae; genus Ferruginibacter. Next base: position 332 of record JANPAP010000154.1, on the reverse strand, counting down.
GTTGAATTCATACAGCCGCTTTCATCTTTTATGAAAACGGTATAGCGGCCAGCTGCAAGATTGGAGAATGTTGTACTGCTTTGAAATAGAATTCCATCAAGGCTAAATTGATAAGGAGCTGTACCAGCACTGGGTTGTGAAATGATACTGCCGTTAGCAAAACCACAACTGGCAGCAATTGTATAAGCAGTTAGTTTTGGAATTGATGTTATTGAAATATTTACAACTATTGAAAGGTAACAGGAATTGCTGTCTTTTACCAACAATGTATAATTACCGGCAGCAAGATTAGTAAATACAGAAGTGTTTTGAAAAATTGTACCATCAATGCT
>JANPAP010000153.1:0-11608 GCA_031429975.1 Chitinophagaceae bacterium | reverse complement strand
CGGCAGTTAAATCAGGCCGGTTGTAATACCCCATCATTACACTCGGGCCCTTTACACAAATCTCACCATCAGGTTCCAATTTTACTTCCTGCCCTTGTATCACAACTCCTACAGTACCAAATTTTGTCCCTCCTTTAAACTTACTGTTTACGCTAATTACCGGGCTGTTTTCTGTTGGGCCATAGCCTTCATAAATAGGGATATTTGCAGCAGTAAATATTCTTATCAATCTCACCTGACATGCAGCACCACCTGTTATTATAAAATCTACATTACCACCCAGGGCTTCCCGCCATTTATTAAAAATTAATTTATTTGCCAGTGCCAATTGCATTTTATAAAAAATACCATTGCCATCTTCATTTTCATATTTATTGGCAAGATCAACAGCCCAATAAAATAATTTTCTTTTAACGCCAGTAAGCTCTGCTCCTTTTGCCATAATTTTTTCATACACTTTTTCCAGTATCCTGGGCACCGCAGTAAATAAATTTGGCTTTACCTCCTTCATGTTTTCGCCAATGGTATCAAGGCTTTCGGCATAATATATTGATATTCCATTATAGAAATAAATAAATGAAACCATTCTTTCAAAAATATGATTGAGTGGTAAAAAACTCAATGACTTTCCATTTATATTTTCAGCAAACGGAAAACTTTTTACAGCATTCAATACATTCGAAACCAAATTGCGATGACTCAGCATTACCCCTTTTGGTTTACCCGTTGTACCCGATGTATAAATTATGGTAGCACAATGTTCTGCCTTAATAGATGATTTAATTTTTTCAAGATTTGCCAATGATTCAGGCGTAGGGTTTTCCAATAATAATTTCCAATTATCTACCAATTGCAATTCATCAAAGCAATAAATATTTTTTATTGAGGGTACGGCATTTTTAATGCAGTTTACTTTCTCCAGAATATCTTCTCCACTTACAAATACCAACTTAACTGCAGCATCATTAAAAATAAATTCCAATTCATTTACATTGGTTGTAGGATATACCGGACATAATATGGCACCAATTTGCTGGCAAGCCAAATCAAGCATCAACCACTCGGGCCTGTTTTTACTAATCAATGCAACTTTATCCTGATTGGCAACTTGCATATCATTTCCGCCAATGCCTAATTTTAGCAGGCCCAAACTCAGCTGGTCAATCGTTGCTTTTACATCGGCGGTTGAAATAGGCACCCATGCTGCATTTACTTTACTAACCAGCATATCCGGTTTTGGAAATTTATCCAACTGGTACTGCAAAAAATCAAATATCCTGGATTGATCATTCATAAAAGCTGGCATTAAAATCGTTAAAAAATCAGATACAAATCGAATGTAATTTTATTAAAAAATGAATCAAAATATTTTGATATCACTGTCGATAATAAATCAATTTGCAATTATTATTACCCTGCAGTTTATTGCAGACAAATAAATTAAATAATGATCTAAGATAATTAAAAAAGGTATCTGTTTAATTTGAGTTAAAGAAAAAAAAATATCCTACCGGTAATATTGTCCAGCCGGAATTTTAAATAACCGGCTTTGTTGAAAGCGGGTAAATTCGTTGTATTCAACAGTATGAACGGCTGTCCAGTTTTGATAAGCTGCAAGGTTTTGCGACGATCCAAATATCCATTGGTTATAGGCTTCAAACATGCCTCCCTGCAGCAATTGACGATGCAGTTCAAATAATTTAAAGGGTAATTTATCAGCATAGTTTTGATACCAATCCAAAATAAACCGGGTACGAATCATTATCAACGATTCTACATTAATACCAGCGGCCACTACAGCACTTTGTTTGTTGATGCTGGTAATAAATGCATCTGTAAAATTATTCTTGTCGCTGGTGGGTAGCGTTATAATTGCTTCTGCAAATAATTTTTTATACCCATCCAATAACATGTTTTTTATTTCAACAGTGCGGCTGCTTTGCGGTTCAATATTGATAAAGATTTCGCCATATAACAAGGTCCAAATCTTATCGGTTGTTAGAAAATAATATTTACTGGCATTGTAATAATTTTTCGAAAATGAAGGATCCACTTCAATTCCCTTTTCCCAATATTTTATGGCACTGTAATCTTTTTGTGCCATCAGCAATTCGCCCAACTCGTTATACATGGCCCCACTTTCCGGAAATTTTTTAATCCCTTTGCGAAATAATTTTTCACATTCTTTAAACTGTTCCAATTGCAGGTATGCATTTCCAGCTAGCTGAAAACTTTGGTCATCGGCATCGTCTCTTTCGGTAACCGGTTTTATAATTTCAAGCGATTTTGTAAAATCTTTTTGCAGGTAATAAGTAAGCGACAAATCTTTTAAAATATCTAAATCCTTTGGCGCCAGTTGCACTGCCCGGTTTAAAACCAATAAGGCATTTGCATAATCGGCCTGTTGAATAAATGACTTTGCTGTTTCCTGCAACTCCTTTGCAGACTGAGCGTTTAGCGAAGTACTAATAAGAAATAAATTTAGTACAAACAGGTAACTATTTTTTTTCATCGGAGTAAAGATAAAAAAAGAGATGCTAATCAAAACATCTCTTCTTTAAGCAATTATATTATTAACTAAATCTTATTCATTAATCAGGTGCGTCAACAATCCATCTCTAAGTTTTGGTTCAAACCAGGTACTTTTTGGTGGCATTACATTGCCGCTGTCGGCTATATCAAATAATTGCTGAATGCTTACCGGATGCAGGCTGAATGCCAATGCCATTTCGCCACTATCTACTCTTTTTTCCAATTCACTTAACCCTCTTATGCCGCCAACAAAATCAATCCGCTTATCGGTACGCTGGTCTTTAATACCCAGCAACGGATCCAAAACATTTTCCTGTAAAATGGATATATCCAAAATCCCGATCGGGTCTTCAGTAAAAGTTCCGGGCTTTGAAATTAGTTGATACCATTGCTTATTTAGGTACATTCCAAACTCATGCAATTGAGCTGGCGAAAAAGCTTTATCGGTTTTTTCAATCAAAAAATTTTCCTCCAATTTTACCAACAATTCAGCAGAGGTTAATCCATTCAAATCTTTTATCAAGCGGTTATAATCCATTATGCTCAACTGGTTCGATGGGAATAATGTGGTTAAAAACAAATCGGCACCGGGCTGTGCTTTTGCGCCCAAAGCCACTCTTACTTTTGCAGCAGATGCAGCCCTGTGATGCCCGTCGGCAATATAAGTACAGGAAACTTTTGTTTTAAATAAATCAGAAATTTTATCAATCACTTTACTGTCGTTAATTATCCAAACACTGTGCTGGATATTGTCTACAGTTAATAAATCGTACACCGGATTTTTTTCTTTTTTCCATTTACTGATGAGCTCATCAATTTCATCAACATTTTTATACGCTAAAAAAACATTGCCTGTTTGTGCACCGGTTGTTTTAATATGATTGATGCGATCCTGTTCTTTTTCGGGCCGGGTAAATTCATGTTTTTTTATCAGGTCGTTTTCATAATCATCTACACTGCTTCCACAAACCAATCCTGTTTGGCTTTTACCATTCATGATGAGTTGATAAATATAATAGCAGGGTTTACTTTCTAAAAACAATACTTTCCGGCTGATGAATGCATCCAGGTTTTCTTTAGCTGTTTCATATACTTTGTTCGAATGGATATCGATGGTATCGGGCAAATCAATTTCGCTTTTAGTAATGTGCAAAAAGCTGAAAGGATTTCCTTGCGCCTCAACCTTTGCCTCTTTGCTGTTTAACACATCATAAGGGCGGGATGCAACATTTTTTGCATGTTGTGCTTCGGGTCTTAAAGCTTTAAAAGGATGTATAGTAACCATAATTTTTTTAGAGAATAATAAAATTAATAAAACAGTTTTATGCATGTGCAACAGCAAATTCCTTCATGGCATTTACCAGTACTTCTACACTACTTAATGGCAAAGCATTGTATAGAGAAGCCCTGAAACCGCCTACCAGTCTATGCCCTTTTATGCCCACAATATTTTTTTCTTTTGTAAACGATAAAAATTTTTCTTCCAGGGTGGGATCATTCATTACAAAACATACATTCATTTTGCTACGGTCTTCTTTAACAACTGTTCCGGTAAACAATGGATTGCTGTCAATTTCCTGGTATAATAAATCAGCTTTTTCATTGTTCCGTTTTTCAATGGCAGCAACCCCACCTATCGATTTTAACCATTGTAAGGTAAGCATACAAACATACACAGCAAAAACTGGAGGCGTATTGAGCATGCTGCCATCTTTTATATGATTGCGGTAATCCATAATGGTTGGGATTTTGCGTTTAATCTTTCCCAAAATATTTTTATTTACCACAACCAGATTTACACCAGCCGGGCCCATATTTTTTTGTGCGCCTGCATAAATCAAATCAAATGCATTGAAATTTATTACCCTGCTAAAAATATCGCTGCTCATATCGCCAACCAATGGAATACTGATGGATGGAATATTTTGCCATTGCGAACCGTAAATGGTATTGTTGGTTGTAATATGAAAATAAACAGCATCGTTGGGTACAGCAAAATCTTTTGGGATGCTGGTATAGTTACTTTCTACTCCGCTGCAAACCATTGCCACATTGCCATACAGCTTTGCTTCTTTAATTGCTTTCTGTCCCCATACGCCTGTATCGGCATAAGCTGCGGTGTTTTTATCATCCAGCAAATTCATGGGCACCTGCATAAATTGAGTAGAAGCGCCGCCATGTAAAAACAATACTTCATGATCATCATCCAGCAACATCAGTTCTTTTACCAAAGCCCTGGCCTCATCCATAATAGCCTGAAAAGTTGGGGTACGATGTCCGATTTCTAAAATAGATAAACCAGATTGGTTGTAATTAAGAACGGCAGTAGCAGCCTGCTCAAAAACCTGTTGTGGTAAAATTGAAGGGCCTGCATTAAAATTATGAATCTTTAACCCCTCTTTGGTATTTGGGGTAATACTATCTGCCATTGCCAGTTTTTTTGCAAATGTAAGGAAATAAAAAAAGGCTTTATTATTGAATGAAAACTACAAATTGATTATTTCGTAACAACAATTTTATAATAAAAACAATGCATCAATTTAATCTTCCTGTTTACCAATCATTTTATCGCCGCCTTTCCAAACCGAATTAAGGTTTTCAAATTCTTTTAAATCGGCTTCCGAAAATTTTTGTGTAGATAAGGAACGCAAATCGGGCTGGCCGGCGTTTACCCATGCAGTATACCAGAACGATGCTATAGAAAAAATAGATAGTTTCATTCTGCGTTCAACCATATCATTTAAACTTTTATCAAAGGCAATGGTAAAGTCGGATGAATATTGTTTTATCACTACGCCATTTCTGGTTTCAAACGAATATTTTTTATCGCTCGAAAACTGACTGGTTAATTTTTTTTCAAAACTTAAAACAGAGTCGGCAGCAAGAGCGCTTTCCAGTATCCGGTCCCAGGCATATTCCAACGGATTTTTTATGTATTGCGCCTTGCCAATAAAAAAATTAAAATTCTTTTCGGCTAATAATTCGGGCACCCTGCTTTCCCAAAATCCATGAATGCCTTTTTGATTGGTAAATTGCCCGTTGTGATTACTACTGGCATGCAGGGGTACATGTGAGTCGGCAATATAATGTCCAATCTCAGCACTGTTCTTCAAAATTTTACTAAAGTTTTTTTCTTTAAAAGCCGCTGTAAGTCGGGCCAACATTATTTGAATATGCCAAGGTACAATACCATTTGCCCTCACCGTATCTTCTCCAAATTTTGCAATTGCATCATTCCATTTTCGGGGTAAATTGGGATAAGGATAGGTTCCGTAAAAATCAATATCCAAATAATGTTTGGGGCCTTCATCCTTTACGGCATACCGTCTTTTATCGGGATCAACAGCATGTTCTTCCAAAAAACCAATATTGGGTTTATATAAAACCAGCATTTCGGGAGGCAATAAAAAAACGGCGTAATAATTAATTTTTTTATGGGCATAAAAACCCCAGCAGTAACAATTTGTTACAACCAAGCTACTTAATGCCAATACGAACCAACGTTTCATACACAATTTTTTAATCAGGGAAATTAACATTTATTAACCGTTGTTATTGCATTTTATTTAAACGAATATAAAATTTAGCAAGCAGTTATATTTCAATTTTATCTTCATCTAAATCGGTAACACCACCACTAACAGCAAACTTCATAGTTTGGGTAGCGCTGATATTTGTAAGCGGCCGAACCCTTTGTTTGGGAATAATATAAACATTACCAGCAACGGAATACGACATCGGAACATATACCGAAACATAATCTTTAAACCCAAATTCTTCCATATCATCTTTGGTAATAAAACCCACCCGCCAAACATCATTATCATCTACATTGGCCAATACATTATTGGTGAATTTTTTCTTTTCGCCGGCAAAGGCTTCAAAAAAATCTTTTAGTGTAGAGTAGATAAATTTTATACCCGGAGTTTTTTCCAACAACTTATTAAAGAGGTGTACAAATCTTCCAAAAATAAATGACGATGAAACATACCCAATAAAAAACACCAGTAATATTACCAATAAAAATCCCACACCGGGTATTCGCCTGATATTACCATTGGCATCCTCCATTAAAGATGGAAAAATACTGTGAAAAATATTTGGCAAAATACCATCCACAAAATTAAATGCAGTGGCAATGGCCCAAATAGTAATAGCTATTGGAGCTAATACCAAAACACCTTGCAAAAAATATTGCACCAGTTGGCCGTAGTCGAATGATTTTTTCATAAAAAACATTTTATACAACAAAGGTAACTGAATCATAAAAAAAAGGGTAAATGAAATAATTGTTACGAATGGCAAATAAAAGTGATGGAAACTATGGTTACGTTATAAGTTTCCTTAGTTTTGCACTCATTATGACAGAACCAGAAACATCCGAAAGAATAAAACTAAAAGCACACGACCTAATAATGCAATACGGCATCCGCAGTGTAAGCATGGATGATATTGCTAGCGCCCTAGGCATGAGTAAAAAAACGATTTATCAATATTTTTCCGACAAAGACAATTTGATAGAAGCGGTGATTGCCGATAAAATTAAAGACAATCAGGCATGTTGTAAAAAAGACAGGATGGTAGCAAAAGATGCCGTTCATGAAGTTTTTTTAGCGATTGAAATGATGCAGGAAATGTTTGAGAAAATGAATCCTTCGGTTATGTATGACATGGAAAAATTTCATCCAAAAGCATACGCACATTTTTTGCAACATAAATATAATTTCCTGTACAAATTATTATCAGAAAATATTGAAAGAGGTTTTAAAGAGGAACTATATCGTACAGATATTAATGTAGACATTGTTGTAAAAGCCAGGCTGGAAGGCATGATGCTGGCTTTCAACCAGCAAGTGTATCCAAAAAATAAATACAATTTGGTAACTGTTGAAACACAAATTACAGAACATTTTCTTTATGGCCTGGCATCATTAAAAGGGCATAAACTTATTTTAAAATATCAACAACAGCGTATAAAAAAAATCAATAATGACAGTAAGAGATAATTTACAATCAATAACAGCAATCATCATTTTATTGCTGTTAAATAATGCCGGTATTGCTCAGGTAAAAAATGAATTCTCCTTACAGCAAACCGTTGACTTTGGTTTAAAAAATGCAGTGCAGGTAAAAAATGCTTTGCTGGATATAAAAATTCAACAACAGGTAAACCGGGAAATTACAGCCTCCGCCCTGCCCCAATTAAATGGCAGCATCAGCAGTACCCATTATTTAAATATTGCCGTACAATCGCTGCCCGATTTTATCAGTCCGGCAACCTATCAGGTACTGGTTGATAAAGGCGTAAAGGATGGCAATGGCAACCCCATAACAAAACCTGCCAATGGATTTGGAACTATAGCGGCGCAATTTGGTGTACCCTGGGTGGCCAGTGGCGGATTGGAAGTGTCGCAATTATTATTCGACGGGCAAGTATTTGTAGGCCTGAAGGCAAGAAGTGCTGCCATTGATATGGCTCAAAAAACGGCAGCGGTAACCAGCGAACAGATAAATGCCAATATTCAAAAAATTTATTACCAATTGGTTGTTGGTAAAAAACAAATGGGAAGTATTCAGGCAAATATCGACCGCTTTACAAAACTTTTAAACGACACCAAAGAAATATATAAAAATGGCTTTGCAGAAAAACTGGATGTTGATAAAGTATCGGTTCAGCTAAATAATTTAATTACTGAAAAAGAAAAAATAAACAGCCAGTTAATTGCCGGCAATGCTGGATTGAAATACCTGATCAATATGCCGCAAAAAGAGGAATTGATTTTAACAGACACATTAAGCGATGATGAATTAAAAGCAAATATTCTGGATACCGCATTTAATTATAATGACAGAAAAGAAATTCAATTACTTACCGTTGTAAACAAACTGAATGCATTTAATGTAAAACGTTACCAGTTAAGCAGGATACCCACCATTGCAAGTTTTGCGGCTTATTCAAAAAATGCACAACGGCAAAATTTTAATTTTTTTAATAACGGCGACTGGTTCACCACATCGTATATCGGAGTAAAAATTAGTGTGCCCATTTTTGATGGCTTTGCCAGAAGGGCAAAAATTGAAAATGCAAAACTCGCTTTACAAAAATCAACCAACAGTTTACAACAGGTAAAAGAGTTGATGGATTATGAAGTATCGAGCGCTACCATCAAAATGAAAACAGCCATACTAACGGTCGACAACCAAAAACAAAACACAAAATTAGCAGAAGAAGTTTTTAACAGCAGCAAGAAAAAATATGAGCAGGGCCTTGGCAGTAATCAGGAAATTTACAATGCACAAACAGAGTTAAAAGTAGCTCAAAACAACTACTACAGTGCATTGTACGATGCCATCACTGCTAAAATAGATTACTTAAAAGCAATAGGAAAACTCTAAAAAATAATTTTCAACATAACAATCATCAATAAACCATTTAACTATATAAAAATGAAACAATATTTAATTACAGCATTAATCGCAGCCATCTTTTTTTCATCTTGTGGCAGCAGCAGTAAAGATAACAATGCTGCAATCAATGATAAAAAAGTAGCGCTTGAAAAATTAAAAGGAGAGAAAGGCAAGCTGGAAGAAAAAATAAAATCGCTTGAAACCGATCTTATAAAATTGGATCCGGCAAGCTCTACTGCACAAAAAGCAAAACTAGTTTCGGTGCAAACCCTTGCTGTGACCGACTTTAGCCACTACATAGAATTGCAGGGAAAAATTGAATCTGAAAATATCAGCTATATAAGTCCTAGAGGCGGGCCTGCACAAGTAAAAGAAGTGTTGGTAAAAAAAGGACAGCAGGTAAGAAAAGGTCAATTGTTATTGAAATTGGATGATGCCATCATCAAACAAAATATGGCAGCAGCAAAACAAGGTTTAGAAACCATTAAAACGCAATTGAGTTTTGCAAAAAATATAGCCCAGCGGCAGCAGAATTTATGGGATCAGAATATTGGCACCGAAGTGCAATTAATTTCTGCAAAAAACAATGTGGCTACTTTAGAAACACAATTAAAATCGGCTGAAGAAAATATTAAAACAGTTTTGGAACAATATAAAACTACCAGTGTATACAGCGATGTTAATGGTGTTGCCGATGAAGTAAATATCCGGGTGGGTGAAATATTTCAAGGCGTTACGGCACAGGGGGTACAAATAAAAATTGTAAATAACAGCGCATTAAAAGCAAGTGGTGTAATACCCGAAAACTATTTAAAAAATGTTACTAATGGAGCTCCGGTAATTGTATTGGTTCCCGATATCAATAAAACATTTAACTGCACTGTAAATTTTGTTGGTGCATCCATCGATTTATTAAACAGGGGTTTTGTAGTAGAGGCTAAATTACCGGCCGAGGCTCTGTTAAGACCCAACCAGATTGCATTGTTAAAAGTAAAAGATTACGCATCCCCCAATGCAATTACAGTTCCATTAAGCACTTTACAAAATGATGAAAAAGGAAAATTTGTAATGGTTGCTGTAACAGAAAATGGCAAACTGGTTTCCCGTAAAAAATCGGTAAACATTGGATTTTTAAACAACGAAACATTAGAAATAAAAACCGGTTTAAAAGCAGGTGATGTATTGATTACAGAAGGGTTTCAGAGTTTATACGACGGGCAAATTATTACAACTCAATAATGCTGCTTACCAAAATAAAAAGCAACATAAAATTATAATCTCCCAGTACGCTATAACAAAAATTAGAAGCAGTGAGCAAAACAACCAATATGAGTGCATTAGAAAATTTAAAGGAAAAGTTTAAAGAATTTAAACCTACCAGCTGGTCGATAAAAAACAAAACATCTATTTATTTAATGATGCTTTTTGTTACCCTTGCCGGCGTATATCAATTTGTTACTTTACCCAAAGAACAGTTTCCCGACATTGTAATTCCTACAATTTATGTTCAAACAATTTATGTAGGTAACTCGCCCAAGGATATTGAAAACCTGGTAACCAAGCCAATTGAAAAACAGATAAAAGGTATTACTGGTGCAAAAATAAAAAAAGTTACAAGTAGCTCCCAGCAAGACTATTCGGCCATCACCATCGAATTTGAAACCGATGTAAAAACAGATATTGCCCTGCAAAAAGTGAAGGATGCACTCGATAAATCAAAAAAAGATTTGCCTACCGATTTAACGCAGGAGCCCAGAGCTTTGGAAGTAAGTTTTAGTGAGCAACCCATCATGTATGTAAACGTTAGTGGCGATTACGATTTGGTTCGATTAAAAACTTATGCCGATGAATTAAAAGATAAATTAGAAGAACTGCCACAAATAAACCGGGTGGATTTGGTTGGTGCACCAGAAAGAGAGTTTCAGATTAATGTTGACAATTACCGCATGCAGGCTGCCAATGTAACTTTTGATGACATCTCCAATGCAGTTGCCCGTGAAAATTTAGACATCAGTGGCGGCTTGCTGGAAGTTGGAAACATGCGCCGCAATCTGCAATTAAAAGGCCAGTTTAAAACAGCTTTTGATATTGAAAAAGTGTTGGTTCGCAATACCAGTGGGGCACCTATTTATTTAAAAGATATTGCCGTTATTAAAGACACCATCAAAGACAAGGAAAGTTATGCCCGGTTAAATGGAAAAAATGTTATTACATTAAACATCATAAAAAGAGCTGGCGAAAATTTAATAGAAACCAGTGATGGCATAAAAGCTATCACCAAAACCCTGCAGGCAACGCAGTTTCCAAAAAATTTGGCAGTTGTAATTACCGGTGATCAAAGTAAACAAACACGAACTTCTTTTAACGATCTGGTAAACTCCATTGTTATCGGTTTTATTCTGGTTCTCATCATCCTGATGTTTTTTATGGGCGTTACCAATGCATTCTTTGTGGCGCTGAGTGTGCCGCTGAGTATGTTTGTGGCATTTATGTTTTTGCCTGCGGCCGATTTAATTGTAGGCACCCATGTAACTCTCAATTTTATTGTACTCTTTGCATTATTATTTGGATTGGGAATTATAGTTGACGATGCCATTGTGGTGATAGAAAATACCCACCGCATTTTTACAGAAGGAAAAGGAAAAATCAATTCGGAAAAAAGTGCCAT
>JANPAP010000152.1:0-6748 GCA_031429975.1 Chitinophagaceae bacterium | reverse complement strand
TTAACCTGTTTTATTCTTTTTGTGTATACGACAGGGATACTTACATGAGTGCGGATGATGCATTGGCACCACGTATGTTGGATGAAACACATGCTAAATACAGGGGTGATGCAAAAACAAATGAAAATGCCCGGTTTAGCTTTTATTACCTGCCTGGTTTCTTCTATTTCAACACATACGAATGTAATGTAACTGGTACCGATTTTGGTTCTTATGCTGATAATATTGGATCTGGTCCTTCGGAGCCAGGTGCTTTTGGTTCTGATGCAAGCTATCCGTTGTTAACTTACAAAGAAACCAAATTGATAGAAGCTGAAGCTGCTATGCGTTTAGGAAACTTTGCTCCGGCTTTAGCTGCATTAAATACACATCGTTCAAATATTACTTCTTACTTGCCTGCAGGATATGTAAGCTTTTTTGGGGCTAAAAACGATCCTTATGTAGCCACTGATTTTGCTGCTGGCGGTATGCAAAACCCAGGTACATTAACTGCAAACGATGCATTATTGAAAGAAATTATCGAAGAGAGATTTGTTTCTTTAATTGGACAGTTTGAACAGTTTAACGATGTTCGCCGTACAAAAAATGCCATTGGGTTAACGCCAAACGCTGGTACACAAATTCCTCAAAGGATGTTGTATCCTCAAAGCGAGGCCAATACAAACCCTAATACGCCGGTTCAAAACCAAGCTGATTTATTTAAACCAACAGCGGTTAATTTGTAAGAAGTTTTTTAAACTTATAATAATAATGCCCCCGATATATTGGGGGCATTATTTATTTGAAATGCAGCGATTAATCAGGGCATGCTGTCATTAAGAAAAAAAATAACAATCTGATAACAGAAATTGGAGATACTTACCTATTTTGCACATTAATCAAAAACTAAAACTAATACTTATGAGAAAATTGCTAACAACCTTTACGGTGTTGTTTACATTCGTATTGAGTTCCTGGGCACAAGACAGGACCTTAAGCGGAAAAGTAACAGATGAAAAAGGAGCTCCCATTGGGGATGTTTCGGTAATTGTTAAAGGCACTAAAGCCGGAACAACTACCAAATCGGATGGTACTTTTACAATTTCAGTTCCTGCAGCTGGAAAAACATTGGTTTTTTCATCTGTAAACATGGCTATTCAAGAAGCCAACATTAAATCTCAAACTACTTTTCAAATTCAAATGAAAAGCGCTGATGCTACCCTTTCAGAAGTTGTAGTAACTGCCTTTGGAATAAAAAGAGATAAGAAAACCCTAGGTTATTCTACTCCTATTATTTCGGGTGAAGATTTAACCGCTGTAAGAAATACCAACGTAACCAATGCCATTGTTGGTAAGGTTGCAGGTGTTCGTACGCAAGGTACTGGTGGATCTTTTTCGGGATCATCAATCCTTATCAGAGGTTACACATCTATGACTGGTTCAAGTGCTCCTCTTTTTGTTATTGACGGACAACCAATTGATAATGGTGGCGGTGCTGTTGCATTGCAAAGTGGTGTAACCAACTCAAATCGTGCGGTTGATATCAACCCTGATGATATTGCAGAAATGACCGTATTGAAAGGTGCTGCTGCAACTGCTTTATATGGTTCTCGTGGTGCTGCTGGTGTAATTTTAATTACTACCAAAAAAGGTACTCGTAAATCTAAAAATAACATTGATTTCAATTCATCTTACGCTGTAGTAGATGTAAACCGTTTACCGGATTACCAAAATGAGTATGCACAAGGTCCAGGCGTAAATTCTTCTACTGCCACAACAACCGGTGTATACAATTTTAACTCTACACAATCTTGGGGACCAAGAATGATTGGACAAACTGTTACCAACTATTTTGGTAATCAGGAAGTTTTGAAGGCTTATCCAAATAATGTAAAGGATATATTTAAGAAAGGATACAACCGTCAAAACACAATCAGTTTTAGTGGTGGAAACGATAAAACAACTTTTAGAGTTTCTTATAACAATACGCAAGAAACTTATGTAGTTGCAAATAATAAATTAGACAAAAATGTATTGTCTTTAAATCTAAATTCAGAAGTAACCAGTAAACTTAGAGTAAATGGTTATTTGAGTACTAACTATACTTCTTCTATCAGAACACAGCAAGGAAACCAGCTTTCTAATCCAACATTCAGATCATTGTTTACTCCAAGAAGTTATGACTTGACAGGAAGCCCATATTATGATGCAGCTGGCAATCAGCGGTATTTTGGTGGAGAAGACAATCCATATTGGGCCATTGAAAATGTTCGTTACAATGACAGGGTTGGCCGTGTTATTGGTAATGTTGGTTTAAACTATCAATTTAACAGTTGGTTAAATGCTGATGTTAAATTTGGTGGTGATATGCAATCTTTCTCTGCACATGGTTTTGATGAAATCGGTTCTCGTGGTGGTGGTAACACTTCTGCTGGCGGTACTGGTGGTGTACTTGATTTCAAGTCGAATTTGATTAACATGAACACGTACGCAACATTGAACGCTCAGAAAAAGTTTGGTAAATTTAATATTCTTGGAACTGTAGGTAACGAGATTTTTGATAACTATTCTCATTCTGTAAGTGTAAGAAGCACAGGTTTAGCTATCCGTGGTTTTGATCAAATCAGCAATACAACTGTAAATAATACTCCAGTAGTTGGTACCAACAGAGTAAGAAATGTAGGTGTTTTTGCTGATGCGGTTGTTGAATACAACAAATGGTTATCATTAAATGTAAAGGCGAGAAATGATTTTTCTTCTACTTTAGCTCCGGCAAACAGATCAATATTTTATCCTGCAGCTGCTGTAAGTGCTGTAATGACAGAAGCATTTCCTGCTTTGAAAAACAAGGTTTTAAATTTCTGGAAATTACATGCTAACTATGGATTGGTAGGCCGTGCTGCTCCAGCATATAATACAGATAACTATGCTGCATTGGGTGGAGCTGCTGATGGTTTCGGACCAAACATTGCTTATCCTTTTAATGGTCTTTCTGGTTATACCATCTCAAATTCTGCAGGTAACATAAAGTTGAAACCAGAATTTACAAGAGAGTGGGAAATTGGAACAGATATCAAATTATTTGATAACAGAGTTACTATCGAAGCCAATTACTATCAGCGTAAATTAACGGATGGTTTGTTTTCAGTTCCGGTATCTGCAGCATCTGGTGTAACCAGTTTATTTCAGAATGCAGGTGAAATTGAAACAAAAGGTACTGAAATTTCATTGGGTTTAGTTCCTGTTAAATCTAAGAATTTTAACTGGAGTATTAATGCTAACTATACCCAGTTTAAGAGTATTGTTACCAAATTAGCACCGGGTGTTTCTGTAATTACCCTTGCTGGTTTTGTTACGCCAAACATTCGCCTTGTTGAAGGAGAAGAATATGGAGCAATTTATGGTAACATGTATCAAAGAGATGCAAGTGGTAATATGATTATTCAAACTACTGGTGCAAATGCTGGTTTACCTTTACCAACTTCTGGTGTGTTTAAATTGGGTAATTCTAATCCTAAATTTACCATGGGTATTACCAATACTTTTACTTACAAATATTTAACCTTGGATGTTTTATTGGATATCCGTGAAGGTGGTGATATGTACAGTAGAAACCTTGCTGATTTAAGAAGAAATGGTGCGGTAGTAGAAACTGCAAGTTTGCCTCGTTTTGATGCAGACAATGTAACGCCTTTAAAAAACTATTCTTTTGGAGGAGTTGATGCAGCTGGAAATAAAGTAAATATTCCAATCCGTGCAGAACAGTATTGGGGTAATGCAGGTAAGTATGTTGCCGCTGAAGGATTTATGGTTAACACTTCTTGGTTCAGAATCAGAGAAGTTAGTTTAACTTTAAAATTACCTAAGAGTGTAATTGCTAAAACGCCATTTGGTAATATCGAATTCGGCATATTTGGCCGTAACTTGTTACTAAAAGCAAGAAATTATCCTCATTTGGATCCAGAGCAAAATGCTTTGGGATCAAGCAATATCCAAGGTTTGGAGTTTAATGCAAACCCTTCAACAAGAACAATGGGTGTTAACTTAAGAATTACACTATAAATCATCTAACTCAATAAATTAATCAATATGAAAAAAATATTAATAGCGGTATCGGCACTATTTTTAGTAGGACTTGGTTCTTGCAAAAAATACCTGGATATCAATAAAGACCCAGATAGAATAGATGAGTCGGCAGCGCCTATAAATTTGTTGTTAACAAATGTTATGGTTAACACCGGTTTTTCGAGCGGTAGTGATTTGAACAGATTTGGTGGCCTTTTGGTTCAGCAGTATTCTGGTCAAACTACCGGTGGTGAAACACAAACCCAGCAATACGAAAAGTACTTGTTGCAATCTGCGGATGTAAACAATATGTGGAGCCTTTTTTATGCAACCACATTGAATGATGTGGAAGTAATGATTCGCTCTGCTAAGACGTTAAATGCACCTTACTACAGTGCTGTAGGCAAATTGCTGAAAGCATATAATTATCAACATTTGGTTGATGCTTATGGCAATGTTCCTTATACTGAAGCACAGCAAACAAGTACCAACACTTCACCCAAGTATGATGATGGCGCTGCTATTTACGCTTCTTTATTTATTTTGATAGATGAGGCTTTAGCTGAATTAAATGGTCCATCAACCGGTTTGGAGCCTGGTGCCAATTCAACTATTTACACAGGTTCTTTTGCAACTAAAAAAGCCAACTGGATTAAGTTTGCCAATACGTTGAAATTGCGTTTACTAATTCACAGTTCAAAATTAAATTTACCTGAAACAGTAACTAAAATTACTGCGTTGGTTAATCAACCTGGGGTAAGTTTCTTTGCAGCTAATGCAGATAATTTTGAAATGCCTTTCTTTAATGTTACCGACAGACAAAATCCAATTCATCAATTTGATATCAGAAGAGGTAATAATTTGTTTCCTAACAAGTTTTTAGTGGATGCAATGAATACTAAAGCAGATCCAAGAAGGCCTTCTTACTTTAGTACATTTCCTTTCGGTTCTACCACTTATGCAGGAGCTGCTTCCGGCGATATCCAATCTCAAAAATACTCAAGAATTCACTCGTTTTTAAGAGGTGTTGCCACTGGTGGTGTTGCCAATGCTGATGGTTCTACCCCGCTTATTCCTTTAGCTGGAAGTATAAATTATGATGGAGCTGCTCCAGTAAGGATGTTAACCTTTGCTGAGTATAATTTTATCAGGGCCGAAGCTGCAGTTTACGGAGCTCCCGGTGATGCTCAAACTTTCTTTGCTGCTGGCATTACCGCTAGTATGCAATCTGCAGGCGTTTCCGCTGCTAATATTACAACCTATCTTGCAGCAAATGGTATTCTTGCCGGAACTAATACAGATAAAGTACGTCAGATAATCGGCGAAAAATTTGTTGCTAATTTTGGTGTTATGCAAGAGTCATGGACAGATTGGAGAAGAACAGGTTTTCCTGCAATTGTAAAAGTATCAAATGCAGTTACTACCGATATTCCAAGAAGTTTACCTTTTCCTCAAAGTGAAATTGATGCAAACAGAAATGCACCTCCACAAAAACCTGACCTTTTAGTTAGAGTATTTTGGGATAAGCCATAATTTATTTTATAATTAAGTTTTTATAAAAAAGCCGCTTCATTTATTTGAAGCGGCTTTTTTATGGGCTTAACAATTTCATAATATAAAATATCTATAAATCATATTGATAAAACTGCTTAAAGAAACTGCTTAACATTTTGGTAACCTTTGCTTCAATTTGAGGTAACATTGAACCTGTCTCTTTGCAATAAATAATTAAGCATGAGACATCTATTACTATTTGCGATTTTACTTTTACATATCACCGGTTTTTCTCAAACAAGTAAAATAGAGGGTAAGGTTACAGATGCACTCTCAGGCGAAAAGCTTACGGGTATTTCTGTATCAGTTTCTGGCAATAAGTTGTTTGCAATAACCAATACTGATGGAGTTTTTGTAGTTAGTGTGAATCCCGGCAAAAAAATAAGTATCCGTTTATCATCTATTGGGTATAAAACAAAAGAGGTTACAGATATTGCTGTAGTTGCAGGAGAAATTACTCATTTAGATATTGTGATGGAATCTGCAGTCAAAACTGAAGAAGCAGTAATTATTAAATCATCTTCCAGAAAGGAAACAGTAAATGCCCTGATTTCGTACCAGAAAAACACAGCAGTTGTAGCCCAGGTAATCAGTGCCGAAGCTATCCGCCGCTCACCAGATAAAAATACCGGTGAGGTTTTAAAAAGAGTACCCGGCACCTCCGTACAAGAAGGGAAATATTTAGTTGTTCGTGGCTTGGCCGACCGGTATAACCAGGCAATGTTAAATGGTATTCTTTTAAGTAGTACCGAGCCCGACAGAAAAACTTTCTCTTTCGATATTTTTCCTGCAGCTGTTATTGAAAATATCATCATCAACAAAACATTTTTACCAGAATTGCCCGGAGAATGGGCTGGTGGCCTGATACAGGTTAATACAAAAGACATCCCTTCAAAAAATTTTTTAAATGTACAGGTTGGAACCGGCTTTAACAGCAATGTTTTGGGGAAACAATTTTACAGTTATAAAGGAAGCAATACCGATTTTTTAGGCTTTGATAATGGCACCAGGGCATTGCCATCGGGCTTTCCTACAAAATCCAGTTTTGGTGCATTAAATGAAAATGAAAAAACTGCCTATGCTGCTCAGTTTAATAATAACTGGGCCGTAAATGCTGCAGCTGCAGCACCCAACACATCTTTACAAATTG
>JANPAP010000151.1:0-2205 GCA_031429975.1 Chitinophagaceae bacterium | reverse complement strand
TACCCGGTGACCTTTAGCCGCCATATCATCTACCTGTTGTTGCAGTACAGGTGTATCAACATTTACACATCGTTGCAATAAAATATCCGGTGCTCCTTTTGTAAATGAAATAATTTTATTTTCATATGCATGGAAGGTTGTCATCAGTTTGCGATCAGAGTCAAAAGCTATTTCTGCCAGCCGTGGCAAAGTATCCGGTTTTATTTGGTGTTCCCTTGCCACTTCCATTAAAGCTACTTCTGTACTATCACCTTTTATATTTTTATCAGCATCTTCTACAGCATCATTATTTAAAGCAAAGGCCTGCAGCAATAACTTCACTTCTTCCTGTTCTTTGATAGCGGATATTGCATTGCGTTCATACAGTTGCCCGTTTACAAACACTTCCTCTACATGCATCTTATTTTTGGTAAGCGTACCTGTTTTATCGGTACAGATATAGGTAACAGAACCCAAAGTTTCAACTGCAGGTAATTTTCTGATGAGGCTATTGAACTTAATCATTCTTCTTGCAGCCAGAGCCAGTGAAATAGTGATTACAGCAGGTAATGCTTCAGGAATAGCTGCAACGGCCAATGAAATACTGGTAAGTACCATTTTTGTTATATCCTCACCCCGCAACCAACCGGCAACAAAAAATATGATGCATAAAAATAATACCATTACAGAAAGCTTTTTTCCAAACGATGCCATGCGTTGTTGCAATGGTGTAAGTGTTTCATCTTCCTGCAGCATTTTAGCAATACGCCCCAACTCTGTTTGCATTCCGGTATTTATTACAACGCCAGTACCCCGTCCATAAGTTACAAACGTACCTTTAAAGGCCATATTTTTTTTGTCTCCAATGGGCAAATCATCTGCCTGCAGCGCATCAGTTATTTTATCTACTGCATGAGATTCACCGGTTAATGCCGCTTCTTCAATCTTTAAATTTTTAGATTCAATGATGCGTAAATCTGCAGGCACAGCATTTCCGGCTTCTAATAAAACAACATCACCCGGCACCAATGCGGTAGCAGACAACCAGGCGATGCTTCCATCACGTAGCACCCTTGCCTGAGTAACGGCCATTTGCTTTAAAGCCTGCATAGCTTTTTCTGCACGATATTCCTGGAAGAAACCCAGAAAGGCATTTAATAAAACTATTATTAGAATAACAATGCTGTCAGTAAAGTCGCCAACGATTCCTGCTATGATAGCGGCGGCCAGCAAAATTAAAATCATCACATCTTTAAACTGCGCCAGCAACATAAGAGCTATGCTTTTCTTTTTACCTTCCTCCAATTCATTGGGGCCGGTTTGCAGCAATTTTTGTTGGGCTGCAATTGCAGACAGACCTTGTTGGTTGGCACCAAGTTCCTTAAAAGTTTCCTCTATGTTTAGTTTGTGCCAGTTCATAATGATTTTAAATTTACACTTTCTTCTTATCTTT
Organism: Chitinophagaceae bacterium; assembly: GCA_031429975.1. Lineage (GTDB taxonomy): Bacteria > Bacteroidota > Bacteroidia > Chitinophagales > Chitinophagaceae > Ferruginibacter. Next base: position 773 of record JANPAP010000151.1, on the reverse strand, counting down.
TATTTAACCGATTCAGAACTTGTTATAACCTCTGTACTTTCACTTACTAAATCTTTTTCTCGTTTATTATGATATTTCAATAAAAAATGGGTGAGGCCCAATGCTGCAATTAGTAAAGCCAAACCTGCAAGCATTTTAACATCTGTTTGTTTAATATCCAGTGTAATTATTTTATTTGCAACTGCAATAATTGCGATTTGTATTATTGGAATAGTGGGAATTATATCGGATGAAATAATTAGTATCAATGACCTTATAAGTTCATACGAAATGGCAATAACCAGTATTAAATTAAATACTTCAAATAAAGTAGTAACATCCACAAGGAATAAAGGATGTTGCGTAATTTTTTCAATCTCTAAATAGATAAAATTTGCTGTGCCAAGTATTAAACTTAAAGTCATAATTCCAATTAATACACGGATTACGTTTCTGTTGATACCTAAAATGATGCTTGAAAATTTGGTGGTGCTTTTCATATATGTATATATTTATGAGTTAGAGTTGGAAAATTTAATTTCAGATTTTATCATTCTGCTATAAAATTTAATTTCTTCTTTGGTTTCCTTTGAAGAATATACTAAATGGTCAAGCCCAAACCATAACAAAAACCAACCTGCTGGTTCAAACAATACAAGCAATAAATGCACATGGTATTTTTCCGGCTTTAGAAAAGAGATATAGCTTGCTGCAATCATTAGGATGATTCCAATCAATATTAAAGTCAACCCTTTAGTATTTGCTTTTCTGACTTCAGATTTCAACTGCTGATG
>JANPAP010000150.1:0-2675 GCA_031429975.1 Chitinophagaceae bacterium | reverse complement strand
CAATTATATAAATGCCGGGATCTATGTTCATAAACATAACAATGGTTTCATCTCCTTTAATCATCATCCGTTCGCAACGGTTTACAATTTTGCCTTTTACATCAAGCGTATTTACAAATACATTGCCCGATTCGAAACCCTGTAATTGCAATTCGATTTTATTTTTTGCAGGATTCGGAAAAACTTTCATTGCAGGTTTTGCTATTTCTTGAATATTTATTTTTCCAGAATCAACCTGTGCAATGCAATTACAAATAATACAACAGCCAATGATTAATAAAATGAGTTTTGCCATAAAATTTTATTTGGGCTTTGTCATTAACAATAATCATGTCAAACTATCTTAAAGTCTTCATAAAATGAAATGCAATTCTATTTGTCTGCTAAACATTAGCAAGTTAAATTTGTATAAAATATATTATTCATTAAATAAATAAATTTAATTATGGCGTTTACACTACCGGCTTTACCCTATGCTCATGAAGCATTAGAGCCACATATCGATACAAAAACAATGCAGATCCATCATGGCAAACACCACCAGGCCTATGTTGATAATTTAAACAAAGCCATTGCAGGTACCGAGCATGAAAACAAATCGTTGGAAGAATTGGTACAACATGCAGGTGCAATTTCTGCGGCAGTTCGCAACAACGGCGGCGGACATTGGAACCATAGTTTTTTCTGGGAGAGTTTAGCACCCAATGCTGGCGGTGAACCCACAGGAGACATTGCAGCAGCTATCAATGCAGCTTTTGGTTCGTTGGACGGCTTGAAAGAAAAATTTAATGCAGCTGGTATGACAAGATTTGGAAGCGGCTGGGCATGGCTGACAGTAAAAGATGGTAAGTTGGAAGTAAGCTCAACACCCAACCAGGATAATCCTTTAATGGATGTTGCTGATGTAAAAGGCAGTCCAATACTAGGCGTTGATGTTTGGGAACATGCTTATTATTTGCATTACCAAAATCGCCGTGCCGATTATTTAGCAGCATTTTGGAACTTGGTAAACTGGAGTAAAGTTGCAGAGCGTTTTGCAGTAAAATAAAAATTTCAAAATAAAATTTAAAGAGGCTGTAATTTAATTACGGCCTTTTTATTTGGTTGCCATTAACTTCTTTATTTTTGAGTATGATAAAAAATATTTGTGTGATAGGAGCAGGTACCATGGGCAGTGGTATTGCACAGGTAGCTGCACAAACTGGATTTAAAACGTTGTTGTTTGATATTAGTGAAGCAGTGTTGGAAAAAGCAATAACCAGCATAAAAAAAAGTTTGCAATATTTAGTTGATAAAGAAAAAATAACTGTTACAGCAAGCAATGAAATTTTTAATCGTATACACTTTACATGTACTATCACCGAATGTATAGCCGATGTTTTTATTGAAGCGATCATTGAAAAACTGGAAGCCAAACTGAGCATCTTTAACCAGTTGGCTGCAATCAATACTGCCGATTCGATATTTGCAAGTAACACATCTTCTTTATCCATAACCGCCATTCAGCAAGAAATAAAAAACCCGGAAAGAGTTGTGGGGATGCATTTTTTTAACCCTGCACAAATAATGAAACTAGTGGAAGTAGTAAAAGGGAATTTAACCAGCGATGCCGTGGCGCAAACCATTTACCAGCTTTGTGAAACCATGAATAAAACGCCGGTGATGTGTAAAGATGCACCCGGTTTTATTGTAAACAGAGTGGCCCGTCATTTTTATTTAGAAACGATGAAGCTGGTGGAGCAAGGCATTGTAAGCATTGAAAATGCGGATACAATTATGGAAGCAAGTGGTTTTAAAATGGGTCCATTTAAATTGATGGACCTGATTGGTATGGATATAAACTTAAAGGTTTCTCAAAGCCTGTACGATGCATTTGATAAAGAACAACGGTTTAAACCATCCGCATTACAAATAGAAAAAGTAACAAAAGGAGAGCTGGGAAAAAAAACAGGGAAAGGTTTTTACGATTATAAAAAATCGTAAACAGCAACCACAAAATAATAATAAGCTGCTTAATAAATATGACTGAATCAAAAATAAATATGCAGGATCATAACACCCCTTCAGGGGATGGGGGCGGGGATGGGCTAGGGGGTACAATTTTAGTAACCGGCGGAAGCGGTTTAGTGGGCAAAGAGTTGATTGCACAATTGCTTTTAAAAGGCAATAAAATAAAAGCCCTTTATAATAAAACAGCACTGCCCGATTTTGATACTGCAAACCTGCAACAGTTTCAATGCAATATTTTAGACATTGCAGGATTGGAAGAGATTATGCAGGGAGTTGAAACCGTTTATCACTGTGCTGCCATAGTAACTTTTAATCCGGCACGTAAATACGAAATGTTTAAAATAAATATTGAGGGCACGGCCAATGTGGTGAATGCTGCTTTAAATGCAGGCGTAAAAAAAATGGTTCATGTTAGTTCGGTGGCTGCTTTGGGAAGAATTAGAGAAGGAGAAACCATTAACGAAACAATGAACTGGACCGAAGAAAGCAGCAACAGTAATTATGGCCAAAGTAAATATTTGGGAGAGTTGGAAGTGTGGCGTGGCATTGCAGAAGGATTGGATGCAGTAATTGTAAATCCGGTAATAATATTAGGTGCCGGTGATTGGCAATCGGGCAGTTCACAAATTTTTAAATCGGTTTACGAAGAGTTTCCCTGGTATGCA
>JANPAP010000149.1:0-4970 GCA_031429975.1 Chitinophagaceae bacterium | reverse complement strand
ATACCGCCGCTACGGGCATCCGGAGAAATTCTTAAAAATGGTACAGCAGAGGTTACCACGTTAATTGTATTAGCTTGTGCGTTCACAATACTGGTAGCACTTCCCAGCATTAATACTAAGGCAGTTAATTTAAAAGTTGCTTTTTTCATGCGATTTTTGTCTTGGTTAAGTACACTTATTCTCGATAAGTTTACAGTTTTATTTGGTTAAGTTTGTAAAAATAAGGGTTTTGTTTAAAAGAACAGCTAAGATATGATTTCTTATAAAAAAAAATTAAAAATTACCATCCTCTAATACATTTCCTTAAATCTGCCAGGTTTTATGTTATATATAACCAGTATCAATTAAGTTAATCCACGGTTTTAAACGGGCATTATTATTAGTTTATTGTTGATTACAAAATATTGTATCTGTTTTATTATAAAATCAACTCTTTTTGAATAATTAGCTTTTAGTAAATAACAAATACTTATCCAAAATTGTAAATGTCCCTAAAAATTAAATCTCAATTGCAAAGTTTTAGCTAATTTTTTAAAATTGGCAAGTCAAATCAAGCGTTTTCACATAAAGTAATTATATTCGCAACCGTGTAACCCACACAATATTAAAGAAAACCTTTCGTTAAATCATTTGCAAAACGAACGCACATGCAAAAACTAATTTCCTGTAAAAATCTGATACTAATTGTAGCAGTGGCTTTTTCATTTTCTGCCTGTAAAAGCAGTAAGAAAGGTGGTAAAAGTGGTAAATCATCCATAACCGGTTGGAACTATGATGATAAAAACATGGGTAACTACCATGTAAACAAAATGAAATACCCTAAAGCCGGCCCCGGTTTGGTATTTGTACAAGGTGGTACTTTTGTAATGGGTGCCAAAGATGAGGATGTTATGGGCGACTGGAATAATATTCCCCGCCGGGTAACGGTACCTTCGTTTTTTATTGATGAAACCGAAGTTGCCAATGTTCATTACCGTGAATATGTTTATTGGTTAGAAAATACTTTTAGCGGCGATACCGCAATTTTACAAAAGGCATTACCCGATACACTTTGCTGGAGAGAAGAGTTGGCTTACAATGAGCCATATGTAGAATATTATTTCCGGTATCCGGCATATAACTATTATCCAGTTGTGGGTGTATCCTGGGAGCAGGCCCGTGATTTTTGTATCTGGAGAACAGATCGTGTAAACGAATTGAAGTTGATGGAAACCGGCTATCTGAAAAAAGATTTTGCTAAAAAAGAAATGAAAGGTGGTGGTGCCGATGGCACTTTCAATACCGATGCTTATTTATTAAATCCCGAATTAATTAAAGGAAGAGGCAAGCCAAAAAAATCTGAATTTAAAGATGTAAGTGGTAAGCCAAGAGCCAATGTAAAAATGGAAGATGGTATTCTAAATATGGGATATCGACTGCCAACAGAAGCTGAGTGGGAATATGCTGCTTATGGTTTGTTAGATCAAAACCCAAATCCAAGAACAAAAGAAAAAGGATCGGGTGAGGAATTAAGATCCAACCAACAAATTTATTCATGGAGCAATAATCCAAATGGATTGCGTGACAACCGCAGAGGTAGCTGGCAAGGAAAATTTTTAGCCAACTTTAAACGTGGAAGTGGTGATAACATGGGTGTTGCCGGAGGTTTAAATGACCGTTCTGCAATTCCTGGAAATATCAAAGCATTTTATCCAAATTCATTTGGCTTATTTAATATGAGTGGCAACGTTTCGGAGTGGGTACAAGATACCTACAGGGCTTCAACTCCAACTGATGGTGAAGATTTTAACTATTTCCGTGGTAACAAATTTCAAAAGTTTTATAAAAACAGTGCTGGTGAATTTGAAAGAGATTCATTGGGCAGATTAAAGAAAGCTGATATTAGTGATGAAGAAGTTAAGAACCGCCGTAACTACCAACATAATAATGCAATCGGCCATTTAGATGGAGATTCTGCTAGTGGTGCATATTATGAGTATGGTGTAACTACTTTAATCAGCGATAAATCGAAAGTATTTAAAGGTGGTAGTTGGAACGATAGAGCATATTGGTTATCGCCAGGTGCCCGCCGTTTTCTGGAAGAAGACCAGTCATCAAGCACCATTGGTTTTAGATGTGCTCAAACCTATATGGGTTCTCCAGAAGGTGAAGGATTTAAAGATGGTAACATTTTTGGAAAGCGCAAACAAAACAGCAGAAGAAAGAAAAAATAATATTTACAAAATATTTACAAACCCTTTGGATAATCCAAAGGGTTTTTTTGTGCAAATAATTCACCAAATTAAAATTTGAGATTGCAGCTCATCTTCTATTTCTTCATTATTTTTGACACATGTTAATTCCCGATTTATACGATGTGTATGTTCAACATCCCGGCATACAAACCGATACCCGTAAATTAAAAAAAGGTGATTTGTATTTCGCCTTAAAGGGCCCCAATTTTAATGGTAATCAATTTGCCAAACAAGCGTTGAATGCAGGCGCAGCCTATGTTATACTGGATGAGCCTGGAGGATTTGAAGATGACCGAATTATTTATTGCGAAGATGTTTTATTAACCCTTCAACAACTGGCCAAGTATCACCGGCAGCAATTCAACATTCCTTTTATTGCCATTACCGGCAGCAACGGCAAAACCACTACCAAAGAATTGATACATGAAGTGTTGAACAGCACTTATACAACTTATACAACCAAAGGAAATTTAAACAACCATATCGGCATACCACTCACCATCTTATCGGTAAGGATGGATGCCGAATTTGCCGTGATAGAAATGGGCGCCAATCATCAAAAAGAAATTGAAAGTTACTGTACCTACACTTTGCCCACCCATGGTTTAATAACCAATTGCGGCAAGGCGCATTTGGAAGGATTTGGCGGTGTTGATGGTGTAAAAAAAGGTAAGGGAGAATTGTTTGATTTTTTAAAAGCCAACAATGGCAGCGCTTTTATTTTTAATGATTATGATTATTTAATTGAAATGAGTAAGGGCATTGCTAACATAAAAACTTATGGAACTGTTGCCGCAGCAATTGTTGGTAAATCCGGAATCAAATCGGGATTACTGGAAGTTATAATGACTGCTGGTACCGAAATAAAATCAATCCAAACCAATTTGGTGGGGGCTTATAATCTTCCCAATGTATTGGCAGCAGTGGCTATTGGAAAATATTTTGCGGTGCCCGATGAAAAAATAAAATCGGCCTTAGAAAATTATCAACCTGATAACAGCCGCTCTCAATTAATAGAAAAAGACAGCAACAAAATAATTTTAGACGCCTACAATGCCAACCCCAGCAGTATGAAAGTTGCCATAGAAAATATGGCAAAAATGGAAGCTGAAAATAAAGTGTTGTTATTAGGTGCCATGATGGAATTGGGTGATGAAAGTCTGGCCGAACATGCAGCCCTGATTGATTTAATAAAAATATATCAATGGAATGCAGTAGTGCTGGTTGGTGCCGATTTTGAAAAAACCAATCACCCATTTATTTATTTTAAAAATGCGGATGAAGCAAAACTTTGGTTGCAGGAACAGCATTATAATAACACAACCATTTTAATAAAAGGATCGAGGAGTATGCAGATGGAAAAAGTGTTGGGGTAATTATTAATTCATCCCATCCAAATATTGATTCAACTCCGCCTCCGTTTTTATCAAAACATCTCTTACCTTACTTCCCTGATTGGGCCCTACAATACCGGCAGCTTCTAACTGGTCCATCAATCGGCCGGCACGGTTGTAACCCAGTTTCATCCTGCGTTGCAACAGCGATGTGCTTCCACTCTGGCTGGCAACAATCAGCCTTGCGGCATCTTCAAACAAAGCGTCTTTATCATTGATGTCGAAATCGCCTTTTTCCATTTCTTTTTCATCCACATATTCGGGCAATAAAAATGCCTGGGAGTAGCCACGCTGTTGGCCAATAAAATCAACAATCTTATCTACTTCCGGCGTATCCACAAATGCACATTGCAAACGTACTAACTCACCATTATAACTAATCAGCATATCGCCTTTTCCAATCAATTGCTCGGCACCGCCGGCATCTAAAATAGTACGGCTATCAATTTTACTGCTCACTTTAAATGCAATTCTTGCCGGGAAGTTGGCTTTAATAGTACCGGTAATAATATTTACACTCGGCCGTTGCGTTGCAATAATTAAATGCACACCCACCGCTCTTGCCAACTGTGCCAAACGGGCAATGGGCATTTCTACTTCCTTGCCTGCTGTCATAATTAAATCGGCAAATTCATCCACCACCAAAACAATAAATGGTAAAAACTGATGGCCTTTTTCGGGATTTAATTTTCGGGCAACAAATTTTTCGTTGTACTCTCTAATGTTTCTGCAACCGGCTTCTTTCAACAAATCGTAGCGATTATCCATTTCAATACAAAGCGCATTTAAAGTATGCACCACTTTTTTTGTATCGGTAATAATGGCTTCTTCTTCGCCGGGCAGTTTTGCTAAAAAATGTTTTTCAATTGTTTTATAAATACTCAGCTCCACCTTTTTGGGATCAACCAAAACAAATTTTAATTGCGATGGATGTTTTTTATACAACAGCGAAACCAGTATCGCATTCAGTCCAACCGATTTACCCTGCCCGGTTGCACCAGCCATCAGCAAATGCGGCATGCTGGCCAGATCTACAATAAAATTTTCGTTATCAATTTTTTTACCAATGGCAATGGGCAATGAAAAATGATTGTTCTGAAATTTTTCGGAGCTCAGCAAAGTCTTCATGCTCACGATCGTTTTTTTAGCATTGGGTACTTCAATACCAATGGTGCCCTTACCCGGAATAGGCGCAATTATACGAATGCCCAATGCGGCAAGGCTTAATGCAATATCATCTTCTAAATTTTTTATCCGGGAAATACGTACCCCCGCTGCCGGAATAATTTCGTACAAAGTAACAGTAGGCCCTACTGTTGCAGAAATTTTTTGTATGCTGATA
>JANPAP010000148.1:0-9890 GCA_031429975.1 Chitinophagaceae bacterium | reverse complement strand
CCTTTCTTTTATTTATTGATATTCAGTTTTCTTCCATTTTTTATTTTTTCTTCCAGATTTTGGATTTTTTTAGCATTATGCCAAATTGTAATTGATTGATATTTAACAAGTTACTGTTTGGCATCATTTGGGTATTTAACTAAACAACAGTGAAAAGATATTTTAATCTGATTGAAAATTCACAAACCCCTAAACCTACGAAAATGAAAACTCCATTAACACAAATCTTCATCATGTTCCTTTTAATAATTGGAACTGTTTCTTCAAGTAATTCTGCAAATGCTCAATGTATTGCACCTAATCTTAAATTTTTAAGCCCGGTACTTATATCTGGAACGAGCTTATCGGTAGGGGCAAAGTATAAGTTTTCAAATGTTACGCCTGGTGTTGATTGTATTGTAACAATTGTAAAATTTAATAATGGAGCCAAGTTAATTACAATTAAAAATACGGTTGATGGATATCCTGATGCTTGGCAACCAACAATTGATGGTACTACAGGTCCAACTGGTATTAAATCATGGATTGATTGGAACTTAAGTTTTCAAACAACCGCCGGAACGCCTTTTATATTCCCTTGTCTTGAAATGGCAGCTATTGATGTTGATGGAGATAATACAAAGGTTGGAGAGTTTATTGAATCAAATGGTCACTCTAAATATACGATACATGCTACATCATTATTGACGATTACAAATATGGCCGGTGGAATTACAGAAGTTCAAGGACCGGTTACGAATAGACCTGGAATTGATACTGCAGCTCAAGATGTTAGAATCAACTTTTCTTATAATAATATTAGTAGTTTGAATTTGAAATTAGGCGCAACCATTTTTCCAAGTTCAAGTGGTTCTGCAGCTACTCAAAGATTGAATTGCATCTATTTCAAGCAAGTAACATTAAATCCTTACTTTATTTTGCCTGTTACTTTTTTGTCTTTAAATGCAAATTATAGTGATAATAAAGTAATGATTAACTGGTCTGCGGATAATGCGATAAGTACTAATCATTTTGAAGTTGAACGTTCTTTTGATAATGATAATTTTAAGGCAATTGCAATGCTGCTTGATGGATTTTCAATAAACAGTAGTGCTAAGTCATACAAATTCAATGATAATGCTGCTGAATTAAATTCAAAATCAATTGTTTATTATAGAATTAAACAAATTGATAATAATGGGAAATATTCATACAGCAATATTATAAGTGTTAGAATACAAAATTCAACAAGAGATAATGTACAAGTTTTTCCAAATCCTTTTACTGGAAACTTAAATATTGGAATTAATACAAAGCTTAATTGTAATGCTGAGATTAAACTTATTTCAGTTGCAGGTCAGGTAATGTCTGTAAATAGTTATAGTGTAAATAAAGGGTATAATAATATTCAAATCTCCAATTTGAATAACCTTACTAAAGGAATTTATGTAGCCATAATAAAAGTGAATGGGGAGATCGTTAGCAGTCAAAAAGTAATTAAAAATTAATTAATACCAAGCACTAAATGATAAAGTTAGGAGCTGTTGTTTATAAATAAATTGCAGCTCCTTAATCATTCAAAAAAGTAAATAATATTTAAAATTTAAAAAAGAAGAATATGCAAAACAAGTTTCAAAAAACAACCGCTAATTCTGATATCAACAAAAGAACTATATGGCAGTTGTTTAAAAACATATTTCGTTCATTTACTCCGGCACCATCTTATTGGGCGCTAATTCCAATAAAGAATATCAGCTTTTTTGAAAGGACAAAAGATAAAAGCTAAGTTTTAAATTACTATTTTAAAATTATGTGCTTAACAAAATATTAAATCATTATCAGCGTTTTATACCAAACCTTGAAGAATTAAAATCTTGTGCTTGGTAGTCAAGAAGTTTTCTTTGGGGGTTACAGAACCGAATTAGGTTCGTAAACAAAGACTTGGTTTCTACCAGGTCTTTTGTGTTTTTACCATTTACTGGCAGATAATTTAATCTCTAATTTTTTTTAAAATCTATTTATATTTAAAGGAGCAACAATTTATTGATCAATAGCGTCTAACTCTTGTATATAATACATTAAATTTACAGGCTAAAAGCGCTCAACATTCTATGAGAAAATTTTATTTCTTAATCAGCTTACTATTTATTTCAATTACTTCAATAGCTCAGGATTTTTCAAATAAAGGCAAAGACTTTTGGTTGGGTTATGGTTATCATGTACGGTTTGTTACCGGATCTCCTGTTAATGGACAGCAATTGGTATTGTATTTTGCTACAGAAAATGTGGCTAATACGGTAACCAATATTAAGATTGAAATCCCTGCTTTGGGCTATGTTCAAACTATTAATAATGTGGCGCCAGGTTCAATTGTAACTTCTAACCCAATTCCCAAAACCGGTAGCCAAGATGCAAGACTTGTAGGAGAGGGCTTATATAATTCTGGAATACATGTAACCAGCGATCGCTCAGTAGTTGCTTATGCTCATATATATAATGGCAATGTTTCCGGTGCTACTTTATTATTTCCTACAAATACTTTGGGCAAAGAATATTATTCTATCAATTACGATCAGTATTCAAATGAGGCATCTTCAAATAGTTTCTTTTTTGTAGTTGCTGCCGATACAGGAGTAACCAGTGTTGAAATAACACCATCAGCTCAAACATTAACGCATGCTGCTAATGTTCCGTTTATTGTAAATCTTAATCAAGGCGAAATTTATAATGTAATGGGTCAATTAACTGGCGGCAATACCGGAAATTATACTGGTGTTGATTTAACAGGATCCAAAATCAGGTCAATCAGTAATGGAGGAACCGGTTGTAAAAGAATCAGCGTTTTCTCGGGTTCTGGAAAAATAAAAATTACTTGTAATAGTTCGGGAAGTTCAGATAATTTAATTGCACAGGCTTTTCCAAAAACTGCCTGGGGTAAAAAGTTTCTTACAGCTCCAACTCAAAACATGACGTATAATTATTATCGTGTTGCTGTAAGTAGTCCGGCAACAATTGTAAAATTAAATGGCATTGTTCAAACAGGAATGATTAATAATTTCTATTACAATTTACCAATCAGCAATCAACCCCAGTTAATTGAAGCAGACCAACCGATAATGGTTGCCCAATATATTACAACTGCTAATACCTGTGGAAATACAGCAATTGGAAGTAATGGCGATCCTGAAATGATTTACTTAAGTCCGATTGAGCAAACCATTGATGAAGTAATTTTAAATTCTACTCCAAACGCAGCAATTACAGAGCACTGGGTTAATGTAATAATCAAAACAAGTTCGGTTCCTTTTTTTACAATCACAGGAGCTGTTGGATCCTTTAATTTTATTAATCATCCACAAGAAGCCGATTATAGTTATGCTCAAATAAGGGTTTCGGCAGGTGCTCATACCTTATCAGCCAACAGTGGCTTTAATGCAATTGCTTATGGATATGGCAGTGCTGAAAGTTATGGATATAATGCAGGTACTAATTTAAAGGATCTGTATAATTTTATTGAACCGCTTAATCCTTTAAATATTTCCGGTACCAACTCGGCTTGTGCTTGTCAGCCATTTTATTTTACAATCACTTATCCGTTTGAACCTCTTTCTCTGTATTGGGATTTTAAAGGATTTCAACCTTCGAATGTTTCTATTTCCAGTCCGGTTGCAGATTCTACCTATTTCATAAATGGAAAACAGGTTTGGCGATATAAAATAGCTACTCCAAATAATTATTGTCCTGCAGGAAATTATCCACTTTCAATTTCAGCAGGCACTGCCGGTACCGATGGTTGTGGAAATATCCAGATTAAGGAAGATACTTTAATGGTTAGAAATGCACCCATTTCAGATTTTAACTGGACGCATAATGGATGCGTTACAGACTCTGTTCGATTTAATGATATCAGCATTTACGATCCAGGTACATTTTCTTATAAATGGTCTTGGGATTTTGGTGATGGTACAACCAGTACGCTGCATCAACCTGCACATAAATATGTAACGCCGGGAACTTATGTTGTTAAGTTTAGTATGATTAGTAATATTGGTTGTGTAAGTGAATTAACTGTGAAAGATGTTGTTATTACTGAAGTGCCAGTTGCAAAATTTGGAATTTCAAATCCATTATGTATTGGTAAATCAATTACTTTTTCAGACTCTTCAACCATTGCAGCTCCCGGAATTTTAAACAAATGGTTTTGGGATTATGGAGATGGAACCAGGGATACTATTTTATCAAATACCAGTCAAACGCATTCTTATCCAACTGCCGGCTCAATATCTGCATCGCTGCAGGTTGCTACTCCCAGTGGATGTTTAAGCAATGTGTTTAATAAAACTTTTACTATTAATCCAAATCCTGTTCCCGATTTTACTATGCCGGCAGGTGTTTGTTTACCCTACGAATTGGCCCAGTTTACCGATGTAAGTACCATTGCAGATGGCACCCAGGCGGGCTTTAGCTGGAAGTGGAAATTTGGTGAACCCGCCAGTGGCGTTAGGGATAGTGCTATCTTAAAAAATCCAACGCATTTGTATTCCACCGTTGGCCCCTTTTCTGTTAACTTAAAAATTACAAGTGCAGCAGGTTGTATAAAAGATACCACAAAAGTATTCAGTAATGTGTATGCAAAAGCATCCGGCGGCTTTAACGTAAATGCCGAAAACTGTTTAAATACTACAACCTCTTTTTCCAGCAGCAGCAATGGACAGGGAAATACAATTACAAATTGGTATTGGAATTTTGGAGATGCAACAGCAGTGGGTACCGGACAAAACACAACTCACTTGTATGCAACTTCGGGAACTTACACAATTAAACATTGGGTAAAAACTGATAAGGGTTGTTACAGCGATACTTTACCAAAAACAGTTGTTGTGAATCCATTGCCTGTAGCAAATTTTACAACCAGCCTTCCTGCTTGTACTAAAAATAATATAACCATTTCGGATAATTCTACACCTGGTGCAGGTAATATAACTCAATGGACCTGGAATTTTGGAAATGGCAAACCCGATTCCATCATCAATAATAATTTACCCTTTATATATAAGTATGATACTGCAAAAACTTATACTGTAAAATTAAGTTTGCTTACCGATAAAGGTTGTGTTACCGCTGCACCTTTTTTAAAAAATATTACGATTAACCCCTTGCCATTTCCCGGATTTATTTTACCCGAAGTTTGTTTAAGCGATGCATTTGCAATTTTTACAGATACTTCAAAAATTGCTTCTGGAAGTTTAACTAACTGGGTTTGGAATTTTGGTGATCCGGCATCAGGAACAATTGCCAACAATTCAAATTTGCAAAATCCACAACACCGGTATAATGCCATTGGGTTGTATAATGCCAAATTAATTGTTACCAGTAATAATGGTTGTATCGATTCCTTAACAAAATCCTTTACGGTAAATGGCGATATTCCTGTTGCTGATTTTATACCCAATCCTGTTGCTCCTTTTTGTGCCAACGACTCGGTTTCAATTAAAGACAACTCAACTGTAAATTTTGGTAATGTAACCAAAGTGCTTATTTATTGGGATAATGTAAATTCGCCAACTATTGTGCAAACCGACGACCTGCCTGCATTTGGCAAAGTTTATAAACATAAATATCCAAATTTTCAGAGCCCATTAAGCAAAGATTATTTTATAAGATACAGGGCATTTTCAGGTGCTACCTGTGTTAATGATGTAATCAAAAAGATTACAGTTAATGCAGCTCCCAAAGTTCAGTTTATAACGATTCCTGCTGTTTGTTTAGATGCAATCAATTTTCAGATTATTCAGGCTACAGAAACCGGTGGTGTGCCTGGAACATTTTTGTTTACCGGTTCCGGCGTAAATGCAACAGGATTATTTACCCCAGCAACAGTAGGGGTTGGTACATTTTTAATCAATTATAAATACACATCAAACTTTGGTTGTGTTGATACTATTTCAAAAAATATAACCGTGTTGGCTCCGGCAATTGCCAACTTTGGATTTAATACGCCACGTTGTGCAGCCAATGCAATTACATTTACCGATTCCTCTTCAATACCAGTTGCAAGTGGCAGCATTGTAAATTGGAATTGGAATTTTGGTGATGGAACAGCTGCTGTAAATAATACAACTGCTGCATCAGTAAATCATGTTTTTGCTACGCATAATACCTATACAGTTACGCTTACAATTACTACCAGCAAAGGTTGTGTGGTAAGTAAGCAAAAACAGATTACAGTAAATCCTTTACCGGTACCATACTTTAAATTTCCTGCAAGTATTTGTTTGCCCGATGCCACGGTTAATTTTATTGATTCCTCAACCATTGCCGATGGTACCGAAAATACATTTACCTACGCCTGGAATTTTGATGATCTTATCAGCGGTAGCAGCAATACTTCTGTAAGTAAAAATCCATCACATTATTTTTCTACCAGCCGGGTTTATAATGTTAGCCTTACTTGTAAAAGTGGTGCCGGATGTGTAAATACAAAAGTGATTGCAGTTAATACCATTCACCCACAACCAACAGCCGATTTTAAATCGGATAGCTCTAGTATATGTGAGAAACAGTTTGTAAAATTCAGCGACAACAGTATTGGTGCAGATGGCACCGTAAATAAATGGTTATGGAATTTTGATAATGGCCAAACATCAACCAGTAAATTACCCGTTTCTCAAACCTATACAACTGCAAAAGTTTACAAGGTTGAGTTGCAAATTGAAAACAATTTTGGCTGCAAGGATACCGTTTCAAAATCATTTACCGTGTATGCATTTCCTGTTATAAGTGCAGGCCCAGACAGGGTTTTACTGGAAGGCGGTCAATTAACACTGGATGCAACTGCCACTGGAAATGGCTTGCAATATTTATGGACACCCAACAATTTTTTAAATAATAATAAGATTTTAAAACCGGTTGTAAAAGATATCACGGATGATATCACTTATAAATTAGTAGTTGTTGCAACAGGCGGTTGTACCTCTAAAGATTCGGTATTTGTAAAATTATTAAAGGCGCCGGTTATACCAAATACCTTTACACCAAATGGCGATGGTAAAAATGAAAACTGGACCATTCAATATTTAGATTCTTACCCCGAATGTTACATCAGAGTGTTTAACCGTAACGGACAATTGGTTTATGAATCAATCGGGTACCAGGCTCCCGGTTGGAATGGTACTTCAAAAGGAAAGAGTTTACCCTTTGGAACTTACTATTATATTATTGAACCGGGTAGTGGAAGAAAGCCAATTACAGGTTACGTTACAATTATAAAATAATACAACATTTCCAAAATAAAACTGCCTGGTTTATCCAGGCAGTTTTATTTTAAAGCATATCCAAATAATAAGATGTTGTTATAGATTGTATTTACTTAAAATTGTGTTGTAAGGTTTTTATTAAATATTAAGATGTAATCCTTTTTTTCTTTTGTATTTTTTTAGAAACGCCATTTTTGAATTCGACTTTTCCTTTATTAATAATAATCATTGGTTTTATTTCAGGATTACCATTATCATTATTTAATTGAAAAATATAAATTTTCTTTTCATCAGTTCCCGATTGTTGTTCTTCAATTGTCATCATCACCGGTGCCGTTGTTTCTTTATTGGATGCAGTAATTGCACTGTAAATAATATCCTTTTTTCCTTTTAATAAATCATCATTAATAAATGCAACGGTATAATCAACCGCACTGTTATGCTGCTTATTGTCAATTTCAGGTTTTGATTTAACTGAATTGTTTTTTACAATGGCTGTTTTTATTGGCAGCTCATTTACAATTTTCTCTGATTTTATTGTTTCAGTGTTTGATAATGATTGCAGGTTGCTTTTTGTCTGTATTGCAGTATTGGCAACAGTTTCAGCTATCACAGTCTTTTTTGTTCCTGGAGAGATTAAAAGAATTCCAGCTAAAATTAAAAGACTTAGGGTTGCTAATTTTATTTGTTGCAGGGCTTGGATACCCACGGTTGGAGTTGCAATAAAAATTCTTTTTATCCTGGCAAGTAATTGATGTTTATCATTTGTAGCCGCCATGGCAAGCTGTACTGCGTTTCTTCTTTGTTCTTCCAAAATCAACAAAGCCGATGCATACTGCTGTTTGTTATATTTAAAATTAACCACCCAATCATCGCAACAATTTTCTCTTTCTCTTTTAATAGTGTTGCTTAACAATTTTATAAATGGGTTAAAGAAAAGAATCAGTTCAATAACTGACTGAATTAAATTTATGAAGTAATCGTTTCTTTTTATATGCGCCAGTTCATGCAGAATTACGGATTGGGCTTGCTCGGTAGTAAGTTGATTAAGCGCTGTAACAGGTAATAAAATAATGGGTTTAATCCATCCAATTACAGAGGGTACATCTACATTGTTGGAAAACCAAATGCTGATATTTTTTTTAATTCCTAAAAGAAGGGCAGTTTGATTTGTAAAAACTCTGATGTCAACCGCAGCTTTTTGCAATGCATTGGTTTTAATGTAATGCAGGCCTGTAAGGCTTTTAAAGAATTTAATAAGTTGCTGCAATAATAATACGAAATAGCCAATAGATAACAACTGCAGTGCTAAATTTATTTGCTCAGAAAATCCAGCCCATTCAAAATTTAATAACCGGTTGTAATATTGGCTTAAATCTGTCAAATAAAAATAATGTTGAAAAACAGTATTTACAAACCATACAAACGAAGCCCCAAGAAATAGTAAACTTAGCTGGTGCTTAAATAATGCTGACAGATTTTTGTTTCCTCCAACTTCAATTAATTTATACAATAACCAAAGTATGCCGGCTTGCCAAAAGCTGTTGACAATGCCCCAACCGATTGATTGTAAAAAATAATATTTTTCAAAAGCAGGTACCAACATAACGGCCGCTTATTTTATTGTTTTTAAATAATTGCTGATTTCTTCTAATTCTTTTTTAGAAGCTTTATGATTACCCAATGCCTGCATTACTAACTGTGCCGGTGAGCCCGAAAACAGGGAGTCAATCATTTTATTAAGAAATAAAGTTTGGGTTTTTTCCTTGCTCACTGCCGGCTGGTAAATATGCGTTTTGTTGCTGCTGTCACGGGTAACAATTCCTTTTTCAAACATAATCTGCATTAGTTTGAGGGTAGTAGTATAGCCGGCATCTTTTGTTTTTATTATTACCTCATGAATTTCTCTAACCGTTGCTGATTGCTTGGTCCAGAGTATTTGAAGGATTTCCAACTCGCCTTCAGTAGGTTTATTTTGTTTGGTTATTGCCATAGTACGATATTTTTCGTATGTAAATGTAGCAGAAAAATTTTAAATCAAAAATCAAAAATCAATAATTAAAAATCAATAATTAAACCTTTAACCTCATTTCAACAGTTGTTTTTAATTAAGCAGATTCCTCGTTCCTCGGAATGACAGCAAAACTTAAAACTTATAACTGATCACTCTTAACTCTTAACTCTTCATACTTTTTCCTCAATTGCACAGTCGTTTTACTACTCCCATCGTGGCTCCATCCGGGAGATTTCATCAGATATTTTATGCCATTGCTGATTGAACCGGATGTGGATACTTTTTTAATTAATTGGCCCCATGTGGTTAATGCAATGATTACCGGATTATGCGATTCAATATTTTTTGTAAGACCGTAAGTGGGCCTTTCTTCTTCGGGTTGAAAACTGCCAAACATTCGGTCCCAGATAATTAAAATACCTGCATGATTTTTATCCAGATATTTTAAATCTACGCCATGATGCACCCGGTGATGGGAAGGCGTATTGAAAATAAATTCGATGGGCCTTGGTAATTTTTTGATGGTTTCGGTATGGATCCAGAATTGATAAATAAGACTGATTTGCTGCATGAATAAAATCCAGATGGGATGAAAACCTACCAGCGGCATCCATGCCCAGAATAAAAAACTGCCGGTTAAA
>JANPAP010000147.1:0-3936 GCA_031429975.1 Chitinophagaceae bacterium | reverse complement strand
CTGCCTTAACATTTGCCATGATTGCATATAATTTGATGGCACTTTTTAGAACATTTGTACTGCAGGAAAAAACACAAAAAACATTATCAACACTTCGATATAGAACTTTTGCAATTGGAGCATACATTGAAAAAGTAAATGATAAACTTTTACTAAAAATAGCGTTGAGCAAAAAAAGAAGGGCGTGGTTTAGCGGGCTTTGGAACTACGCCAAAGTATTTGAGTATCCGTTTGAAATGGCTAGTGCGTAATTTGGGTTAAATTAATATTCATAAAAAAAGAGCAAACCTGCTCTTTTTCTGTTTGACTAATAACTACTGATAGGAATTTTCGCAATTGCATCTATAATAAACCAGCACATTTAATGATGACAATAGTTTATTCTGGAAGGAAATAATTTAAGCTGATTTTTAAGATTATTGCTCCGCTGTTGTTGGGTCGATAATTGTTGCAACTTCACTTACCACATTTGCCGGAAATCCACCCTGGCTGGCATGTTCACGAACCATTGCTTCGTTTGGAGCAATGGTAAACACAATAAATTTTATCGCCAGTAACATAACTATGCAGCCATTGAATTTCGGAACCCATTTTTCTTAATACGTCACAAGAAGTTTGCGAAATTCCTTTTAATTGTTCGGCTGATAATTTACCAGCACCGGGAATTTCTCTTTCAATTACATATTTAGGCATCTTGATTATTTAAAATTTCCTACTCATATGGCTTTTCGGTTTCGCCCCGTTTTTTAAAGTGGTTGCTGGTATCCACTATTTAAACTTAATTAAATATAACCAGTTTAATTCAAAAAAATTATTACTCTTTCTTGGTTTTCTTTTCCTTTATTTCTTTCAGCTTTTCAATTGAGCTGATATTGAAAGGATATTTTTCAAGTGCCATATTGTAATACTTTTCTGCATTATCCATATCCCCATTATTAAAATAATATTCGCCCATCGAATCATAAGGGTTGCATCCGTTCGGATACATTTTTATATACTTCTCAAAATATTCTTTAGCAGTCTGCATGTCTTTTTTATCAAGCATGTAGTAATAGGCAATGGTATTATTCATCCAGGGTTTGTCGGGAAATTTTTTTATATAATCCTGTGCAGCAGCAAAAGCTTCGTCCCGGTTTTCAATTGTGAAAACATAATAAGTTCCTAACATGCTGCCATCGGGAAACATTTTGTATAATTTTTCATAAATCTCCCGGTTGCCATCTCTTGTATTACCAACAGCCACCGTGGATGCAAATAGTTTTTCGCCTTCTGTTTTTCCTACAGCACTTTTAACAGCTCTTTCTGCAAATGATTTACGGACTTCACCATTAGTAAGATTTGCCATAAAAACAAGTGGGATTGTAAAGTTTGGATCCGCTGCAACCGCCTCATTAAATTTTTCGTAAGCCTGGGCAAATTCAATATTCATCATATACTCGGTTCCTGCTTGGGCAGCTTTAAGTGCCTTATCCGATTTGGTAGTCCAGGTCATTGTTTTCTTTTGCGCCTGGCTGCTAATTATCAATGCAGGCAACAACATAATTGATACAAATAATGCAACATACTTTTTCATAACAATAAATTTAAAAGTTAAAGAATGTAAAATATCAAGGGCTCTTATTAAAAAAATTGTGGCAGGAGAGATGAGGTTCTATACCTGAATAAAAAGATACAATTTAAAAATTGCTATTCAAAACCAATGCAGATACAAATATTAGAAAATGGGTACTATTTATTTCTTTCAATTTTTATGCTCTAAAATTTCAAGGAAAAACTTTCATTTTGTTTACTAACAAGATGTTATTTGACTGCCTGAAACCATGATAGTTATTACAACCATATTGAATTTTAATCATAAAGTCATCCAACTTTAGAAATTAGTTTTGATAAAAATAATGCAATGATTAACTCCCATTTTATTAAACAGAATTCAAAATCCTAATTCGAAATCCCAACTCGATGTTGCAGGTATTGATCTTGCTGCAATTCTTTCAACATAAACAAAGCCAAATCGCCAACATTTATTCGGAGATTATTGGGGCTGGCAGGGTAGTCGGCTTTGGTATGAAATACACCGGTTGCAGGTGCATTTATTATTTCTGGAGGACAAACAAATGTCCATTGCAGCTTGCTGTTTTGTAAATATTCCAATGCTTTCTTATGCTCAATACTTACCGGTAAATAAACCGGCGGAAAATCTTTTTGATCCATTAATAAACGAATTTCATTGTAATTCAAAATTCCCAGTCCACCAATACCGATAATACGATTAACACCGGTTTCCTGCATTTGCTCCACAATATTTTTCATGCCCAGACTTCTTGTTACATCGGTTCCATTAATGGCACCACCAAGGGCCGACAACACTGCATCACAATCTTTAATGGCCTGCCGAACCTGGCCGGCATCAAATAAAGCACCTTGCACTAATTCCAATTTATCATCCTTTGGTAAATTTCCGGTAAATACATTTCGGCCAAAAGCCTTAACGGAATGCCCGTTATACAATGCTTGTTTTACCAATTCTGTTCCTACCATTCCGGTGGCGCCGAATATTACTATTTTCATCTTTTTATAATTTAAAAGTTTATGCTGTTTGAATATTTTATTCAATCGTTTTGAATAAATAGATTCCCATTTTTATTTGTACAATTTACCAAAAAACATTTTTTATTAAAAAAATTGTTTCATATTTGTAATAACAATGACAATAAAATTTTCAAATACAAATAACAGTTGGTGGCATACAATCCTTTGATGGTGCCGCATTGCTATTGTAACTTGTATATAAAACATAAACATAAGCCCCGGCAAATTGCCGGGGTTTTTATTTAAAAAAAATGGAATGAAAAAGATTAGCATCAACAGTACTTGTAAAAAAATGCTGGCCGATATTTATACACCGGTGGGAATTTATCTCCGCCTCAGGGATCGTTTCAGAGATACCATCCTGATGGAAAGCACCGATTTTCATGCAGGCGAAAACAATCATTCTTTTATCGGCATCAACGCCATTGCCGGTATCGAAATAAAAGATTCCGGAACTATTGAATATAAATTACCAGGCCAGCATGCAGAAAAGATTGCAATAAAAAACCCCTTGGATGTGCCCACAATTTTATGGGATTTTATGCAACGATTTGAAATAGCTGGTTCAACAGAAAAGTCTGCAACTGCAGCCCAGGCTATGTTTGGCTATACTAGCTTTGATGCAGTTCAGTTTTTTGACAGCACTCCCAACAACCAGCAAACTACTTTCAACAAACTGCAACAAACACAAAACGCATTGCCATTA
The DNA here is from genome assembly GCA_031429975.1 of Chitinophagaceae bacterium. GTDB lineage: Bacteria > Bacteroidota > Bacteroidia > Chitinophagales > Chitinophagaceae > Ferruginibacter. Next base: position 641 of record JANPAP010000147.1, on the reverse strand, counting down.
ATGCGCTACCGGCTTTATCAATACGTAATTGTTTTTAATCATTTTAAAAACGAATTATTTATTTGTGAAAACAATATTGCTGGTATTGAAACCGAATTGCCCTTAATTGAAAGTTTGATAAAAAGTAAGGATGTTCCGGTTTATCCATTTGCCCCAACCGGTACCGAAACCTCCAACATGAGTGCTGCAGATTATAAAACGATGGTAACAAAAGGCATTGCCAGTTGCCATCGGGGCGATGTGTTTCAAATTGTGCTTAGCCGCAGGTTTCAGCAATCTTTTACCGGCGATGAATTTAATGTGTACCGGGCATTGCGGAGCATTAACCCAAGTCCTTATCTTTTTTATTTTGATTATGGCGATTATAAATTGATGGGCTCATCACCCGAAAGTCAGTTGATTGTAAAAAACGGAGAAGCCATTGTACACCCCATTGCAGGAACATTTAAAAGAACCGGTGATGATGCAACCGATAAAATGATGGCTGAAAATCAGTAACTGCAGCATTTGGCTCCGTTTTTGTTCCGGTTTGGCTTGTCGAGGAGTTTGACGCGATTGTGGTATTCGCCCCATTCGTCGAGCTTTGCGTATTTCGAATTACGAGCAGACAAAGAGCGATCACCAGCATTCCGACAACCGCG
>JANPAP010000146.1:0-3492 GCA_031429975.1 Chitinophagaceae bacterium | reverse complement strand
ATCAGCCTGCACGATAGCATTCCATCCAATACAAAAATCAGGATAACGCAAAGTAGTACGTATAAAACTTGCTGCATTTTCGAGATTATAAACCGGTATATAACTCAGCGAATCCCTGTTGGGATACATCGATAAATTTCCTACAGTATCAATTGTTACCTCATTGCAATCGCTAAACAATTCCTTGTAATCTTTATGTTCAATCTTATTATCAGTTTTATATTCGGCTCCCGACATACCCGCCAAAACAACGTTACGGGGGTTCCAGCTTATTTTATAATGCCAGGGATTATTATCGCTTTCAGGAGCCACTAAACCACCGCAATGACTTTTAAAAGAACTGACCGTACCGCCATTTAATTTTATTGCATCAATAATTTTCATGGCACTCATGTGATCTATTCCCGGATCAAGTCCCATCTCACACAGAAACAATAATTTTTTCTGTTTTATTTCCTGTTCAAGGCTTTTAATTTTATGGTCAACATAAGAAGCCGTTAATAAATGTTTGCGGTATTCAACACAATCTTTGGCAATTAAAAAATGAAAGGAGGGAGGCATCATCGAAATAACCACATGCGCCCTTTGAATTAATTTTGAACGTTTAAATTCATTATTAATATCCAGTTCAACAGCCTCAGCAAATTTTGAGTTTTTTGTTTTAGCAAGAATTTGTTCTTTATTGTTATCGGCTATTATAAATTTCCATTTTTCAGCTTCAGCAACTGCCATTAAATAATCAATTAAAACAGTAGCTGATTTTCCGGCACCTAATAGTAGAATCGTTTTCACAATCGTTTATTTTTTTTCAGCGGCAAGTTATTGTATTCATTTTTATTATGCCATTTTATATGAAAAAAGCGTACAATTATTACAGTTTTTTTGTGTGAAAGAGTTAAAAAACTACAGAAATTCTGGCTTTTAATCTGATTCTCCACATAGTCTTGAAAAATGTGAAAAAAATGAGTAATAAACCTGTCTTTTTTAAGTGATAAACGCTTAAAAAGCGGTACTTTCGCATGCCTTAAATAAGGAATAAGAAATTATGGAAAATAACGAAGAATTAAACGACGGAATGCTACCTCCAAACGAAGGTGAAGATACCGGTAACAGGGGCCGGATTATACCTGTTAATATTGAAGAACAGATGAAGACTTCCTATATCGATTATTCGATGAGCGTAATTGTAGGAAGAGCCTTACCAGATGTAAGAGATGGATTGAAACCCGTACACAGAAGGGTATTGTTTGGTATGAATGAATTGGGAAATTACAGTAACAAGGCTTATAAAAAAAGTGCCCGTATTGTGGGTGAAGTAATGGGTAAGTTTCACCCACATGGGGATGCTTCTATATATGATACAATGGTTCGTATGGCGCAGGATTGGAGTATGCGTTACACCATGGTTGACGGGCAAGGTAATTTTGGTAGTCAGGATGGAGATCCACCGGCTGCCATGCGTTATACCGAGGTAAGAATGGAAAAGTTTGCCGAAGCCATGTTGGAAGATATTGAGAAAGAAACGGTAGATTTTCAATTGACTTTTGATGATTCCTTAAAAGAACCAACTGTTCTTCCCACAAGAATTCCCCAATTATTATTGAATGGATCCAGTGGTATTGCCGTAGGTATGGCCACTAACATGATGCCCCATAACCTGAGTGAAGTGGTGGATGCCTGTGTTGCTTATATCGATAACAGGGAAATTACAATTGATGAATTAATCAATCATGTAAAAGCCCCCGATTTTCCAACAGGCGGAATTATTTATGGCTTTGAAGGAATTAAAGCCGGATTCCATACCGGCCGGGGCAGGGTGGTTTTACGTGGCAAAGTAAATATTGAAATCGGCAAAAATGGCCGTGAAAAAATTATTATTTACGAAACACCTTACCAGGTTAACAGAGATACTTTAACCGCAAAAATTGGTGACCTGATTAATGATAAACTGATTGAAGGTATCAGTGATGTTAACAACGAAAGTAATAATAAAGAGGGTACCCGTATTGTAATTGAATTAAAAAAAGACGGCGTATCACAAGTTATAATCAATCAGTTATATAAAATGACTGAATTGCAAACTTCTTATGGTATTAACAATGTAGCATTGGTAAGAGGCAGACCGAGGATACTGAACTTAAAGGATCTGATTTCGGAATTCATTTTATTCAGACATGAAGTTGTTGTTAGAAGAACCCAATACGAGTTAAGAAAAGCACAAGAAAGAGCCCATATTTTAGAAGGCTATATCATTGCTTTAGATAACTTGGATGCAGTAATTAAATTAATCAGGGAATCATCTACTCCAAATCTTGCACAAGAAGGATTGATGATTAGTTTTGGCATGTCTGAAATCCAGGCAAAAGCCGTGTTGGAGATGCGTTTGCAGCGTTTAACCGGAATGGAGATTGACAAGATTAGGGCAGAACATGCAGAGATTTTGAAGTTAATTGATCATTTAAAATCAATCCTTGAAAATGAAGACATGCGCTATGATATCATTAAAACAGAATTAGCCGAGGTTAAAGCCAAATTTGGTGATAAGCGTAAAACAGAAATTGTTTATGTAGGCGATGATTTAAATATGCTTGATTTAATTGAAGAAGAAGATGTGGTAGTTACCATTTCAAATCTGGGTTATATCAAACGTACATCTTCGGCCGAATACCGCCAGCAACGCCGTGGCGGACGTGGCGCAAAGGGTAGCAGTACCCGGGAAGCAGATTATATTGAACATCTTTTTGTTGCCAGTACACACCATACGCTGATGTTCTTTACCGAAAAAGGTAGATGCTTTTGGTTAAAGGTTTATTCCATACCGGAAGGCGATAAAACCAGTAAGGGACGTGCATTACAGAACATGATACAGATTCCGCAGGATGATAGAGTAAGAGCAATAATTGATGTAAGAAATTTTGATGACGAGGAATATGTAAACAATCATTATATCGTTTTATGTACCAAAAAAGGAATCATCAAAAAAACAGATTTAAAAGATTTCAGCCGTCCAAGACAGAATGGAATTAATGCTATTAATATCCTGGAAGGTGATCAATTGCTGGAAGCACAATTAACTGATGGTAATTGTGAAATTATGATGGCAATAAAAAGTGGCCGTGCCATTCGTTTCCCCGAATCAAAAGTTAGATCAACCGGAAGAGGCGGCATTGGAGTACGTGGAATTGAAGTGGATAACAGTAAGGATGAAGTGGTAGGAATGGTTTGTGTAAAAAAAGAAGATACCAGCCGTACCATTTTAGTGGTTAGTGAAAAGGGATATGGTAAACGTACATTTATCGACGATCCAGAAACCGGCGATGCCAATTATAGAATAACCAATCGTGGTGGTAAGGGAGTTAAAACCATTAATGTAACCGAAAAGACCGGCACATTGGTAGGCTTATTAAATGTTGCAGAAAATGAAGATTTGATGATTACTTGCGTAAGTGGTGTTACCATCCGTATGAGTGTATCATCAGTAAGTGAGCAAGG
>JANPAP010000145.1:0-11345 GCA_031429975.1 Chitinophagaceae bacterium | reverse complement strand
AATCAGGTTATTTTTTATTCCAAGTTCGGCTACCTGGTCATCGTATTGTTTCCTGTCTTCATAAAACTCTCCTGCTACAAGCAATTTAAAAGGTTCATTTTCCAATATCTTCATTGCCTCCAGTAAAATATCAAGGCCCTTATATTTTCGGATAAATCCAAAAAACAACAATATTTTTTCATCCTTATCAATCCCTAAATATTTTCTTGCTTCGTCCTTATTAATTTTTTCTCCAAAATTATCGTAGAGCGGATGTGCTACAAATTTTGCAGGTTTGTTTTTTGTAAAGGCTGGTAAATCGCTCAATACTTTTTCGCTCATGGTAATAAAAGCATCCACGGGCTTTACAAAATATTTTGTAAAAGCTGTATCGCCGGGGCGCTTTTCATGCGGTATAATATTATCGGCAATGCAAACTACTTTAGTGAAATTATTTTTTTTAACCCAACGCAAAATACTGCCCAAACAGGGGCCCATAAAGGGTAACCAGTATCGCACCACAATTAAATCGGGTTTCATTTTCTTTAATTCGTTTCCAATTAAAATCCAATTAAGAGGATTTACAGAATTGATACAAACTTTAATATCCAGATCGGCAGGTGCCGGCTCCGAAGAAAACTGAGTGGTGCCCGGAAATAAAAAACCGGGGTATTGTAAAGAGAATGTATAAATGCTTACTTGATGACCCTGTTGCTGAAATTCTCTTGCCAGCCTTTCGTTATAGGAGGCAAGTCCACCCCTGAGGGGATGAGCCGGGCCGATGATGACAATCCTTTTACTCAAAATGAATTAATTAGTGTAATCCGTGTAATTTATTTTAATTCGTGTATTCACAACCCAATCTTCGTTTCAATCAAATAATAATTTCTGTCCGAAGAATTTCTTGCAATCATCTCACCTAAAAATCCGGCTAAAAATAATTGGGTTCCTACAACAATTGAAATAAGGCCAATATAAAACAAGGGCCTGTCTGTCATACTAAACTGGGAATAAAAGAATTTTTCGATAAACAAATATATCCAGGTACAAAATCCTCCAAATAAAACAAGGCTGCCCCATAAACCAAAAATGTGCATCGGTTTTTTTCCAAACTTGCCGATAAACATGATGGAAAATAAATCGAGAAATCCGTTTACAAAACGGTTCCACCCAAATTTGGTAATGCCATATTTTCGGGGCCGGTGCTCTACTACTTTTTCGCCAATTTTTTTAAAGCCTGCCCATTTAGCCAACAGGGGTATGTAACGGTGCATTTCGCCATACACTTCAATACTTTTTACCAACTTATTTCGGTAGGCTTTTAAACCACAATTAAAGTCGTGAAGCTTGATACCACTCACTTTGCTGGCAGTAGCATTAAATAATTTAGAAGGTAAATTTTTTGTCAGTGCATGGTCATATCTTTTTTTCTTCCAGCCACTCACCAAATCAAAACCATCCTCAATAATCATTTTTCGCATTTCCGGAATCTCATCCGGACTGTCCTGCATATCGGCATCCATGGTAAACACCACATCGCCTTTTGCTGCTTTAAAACCTTCATTAAGGGCAGCGCTTTTTCCGTAATTGCGTTGAAATTTTATGCCACGGATATTGCTGTTTTGTACCGACAATTCTTCAATCACTTTCCACGACCGGTCGGTGCTGCCATCATCAATCATAATCACTTCATAACTGTAATGGTTAGCCGCCATTACCCGGTCAATCCATGCAGCCAGTTCGGGCAGCGATTCATCTTCATTAAAAAGCGGAATTACAATTGTTATATCCATATCCCTTTTGGGCTTTTGTTTTTTAATTTTTATTTTGATACCAGCCAATCAAATCCATCAACATCGTTGTGTCACTCACTTGTACTTTTACAGCAATTGGCAACACCCATTTAATAATAGTGATTAATTGATTTTCTTTCTGCTCAAAAATCCTGCACCGATAGCCGTTACCATTGCCCCAATAATTAAATACCGGAACATGGCCGAAGATACCATTATCGGCATAAATAATTTCTTTAGCTGTTTGGCATTTTCTTCAATTTCATTTGGCAAATGATTTCCTTCTGCAATTATCAATCTGCTGTTTTCGGCAATCTTAATATCCCTGAAACTGGTATTGATACTAAAAAAAACAAATGTAAATACGGCCATCAATAAAGCTACAATTACAAATGTTCTAAACCCTGCAGAGAAAAAATCTTTAAACAAACGCTTTTCAACAACCTTGTTGTACTGATTCATTAAACTCCAAATAATACCGGCCGTAAAAATAAAATAAACCAATAATTGAAAATTACTTTCTATCGGCAATTGTAAAACATAAAATGAAAGCAGGGAAGCTATAATCATACTGGCAGCGGTTATTAATCCAATATGCTGTGGTTTTAGATTTTTCATTTATTCAATATCAGTTGATTTTTATTAAAAATTCCCAACACTTTACCCTTTAGTTTTTTTCCGGTAAAAGCTGAATTTTTTGATTTAGATGCAATCATTGTTTCGTCAAATGTATATTCCAATTCAGGATCAAAAATAGTAAGGCAGGCAACTGCACCAACTTTTATTTCAGGAATTGGAAGGTTAAATATTTTCCGGGTAGCAACGCTTAATTTTTCAATCAATTGTACGATCGACCATTCACTATTCAATAAAGTACCTGTAACTCCAAATAAACTTTCCAACCCAATCATTCCGCTTTTTGCATATTCAAATTCACAAATCTTACCATCATAATTTTGAGGTATGTGCTGCGATGCAATGCTGTCAATGGTTCCGTCTTGCAATCCTTTTATCAACGCAGCCCTATCAAACTTTGTACGCAATGGGGGATTTACTTTTAAGTTGGTATCATACGTACGCAAATCTTCGTCACAAAAAAATAAATGAAAGGGCGTAACGGAACAGGTTATTTTTATTCCGCCAGCTTTTGCATTGCGGATAGCTTCTAAACTTTTGGCTGTACTAATTGCAGAAAAATGCAGTTTACTTTCTGCATAACAGGTAAGTTCTATATCCCTTGCTACCATCAAATCTTCAGCCATTGCAGGTTTGCCGGGCAAACCCAATTGGGTAGAAACGATCCCTTCATTCATCAATCCATTTGCTGCAATATTCCGGTCATCTGGTGTTTGAATAATGGTTCCATTAAATACTTTTACATACTGCAATGCTTTAATAAGCATACCGCTATTTTCTATCGCTTTCATCCCATCGCCAAATGCAATGGCACCCGATTGTTGCATGTCGTACATTTCTGCCAACTCTTTTCCTTCCGCATTTTTTGTGGCCGCTGCAATAGGATAAATAGTAATGGGTAATGATTTTGATTGTTGGATAATATAGGCAACCTGCGATTTATTATCGATAACCGGATTGGTATCCGGCATCAACACCACATCTGTAAATCCACCGGCAATGGCAGCATTGGTGCCAGTTTCAAGCGTTTCCCGGTATTCAAAGCCAGGGTCGCAAAAATGAGCAAATCCATCCATCCAACCAATGCTGATATGAAGATTATTAAAACTTATCACCTCATCGGCCTGTTCATTTATTAAATCGCTGATGTTGCGGATGATTCCGTCAGTAACAAGAATATCTTTTGATTGTCCATTAAAAGGAGAGGAGGCGCAAATAATCCGGGCTTGTTTTATTAAAACCTTCATGTATAAAAAGTTGCGCTAAGTTAGGATAAGTTGTTCTTTTTAGAATTGAAAAATTCAATTACTTTTGCCGACCCTCCAACAGAATAAAGTTTAAGGATATTTTTCGGGATGTAGCGCAGCCCGGTAGCGCACACGTCTGGGGGGCGTGGGGTCGCAAGTTCGAATCTTGTCATCCCGACAAAAAATAAAAGAGGCTGTCTCAAAACTGTCTTTTTTAACCGCGGAGACGCAAAGGCGCAGAGAAATACAGTTTATTCAACCTGTAAAATCTTCGCCTTTGCGTCTCTGCGGTTATTTTTTGGGCTTATGAGACAGCCTCTTTTTATAAATTAAAATACAAGTTTGAAAGTTATTTGGAGAAATAATTGTTCATTTTAGAAGTTATAAATACGGTGTCTATCTGATCTTACATTATTAAATTAACGGTAGATATTTTAATAGTTGATTACTTTTTTATTTATCAAGAGTAAGATTAAATAATTGGCTTTATCAAATTGTAATTATACTCAATAAAATTATTTTTGTTAACAATAAACTAAATGCATTGCAGTATAATTTATTAACTGCTTTACAACCTACTTTTGTTGCCTGGATGAAATATATATTTACTTATTTTCTTTTACTCTTTACATTTCTGGCATCTGGCTATAGCCATGTAATACCCGTATCAGTTCATTCAAATCAAGCTACTGTTCATCGGGCTCAATTGCATTACAACAAACCACAGCTATTTAATCAATTCTCCAATATTGAATGTGATGACGAAACCGAGGAAGACGAATCTGATTCTTTAAAAAAAACTTCTACCAGTCTACAGTTTAAGCAACCTAATTCCTTCAATATCTTTTCCAATTTACTTTACAAAAATCAGTGGAAAAATAATTTACTAATTGCTCCAAATGCTAACAGATATCTTTTATTGAGTGTGCTAAGAATCTGATTTACCCTATTGTATTCCTGCTCTCTCTTGAGAAAATACATTTCAATTTTTCTATCAATAAAATGCATATTACCTTTTATAGGGTGATGTTAAAATTCGTTTTCAATTAACTTCAATTTCGCTCAACTATCATGAATAAATTGTTATGGCTCCTTAGCCTTTGTATACTCGTTTACAGTACAAGCTGTAATACTCCATCAAAAACAAAAGAAGCAACAATTACCTATACTGTTACCAGTCCTTTAAAAGCCGATACATCAATAAGTAAAGAATACGTTGCACAAATTCAGTCTATACAAAATATTGAAATTAGGGCGCAGGAAAAAGGATATCTGCAAAATATTTATGTAGATGAAGGTCAGCATGTAAAAACCGGACAACTACTTTTTCGCATCATGCCTAAAATGTATGAAGCCGAATTTTTAAAGGCACAGGCAGTGGCTAAAGGGGCTGAGCTTGAAATGTTGAATACTAAAACACTTGCGGATAAAAATGTTGTTTCTAAAACTGAACTGGCCATTGCACAAGCAAAATTAGATGAAGCAAAAGCAGACCTTGCTCTTGCACAAGTACATCTTTCGCTTACTGAAATTAAAGCCCCATTTGATGGTACGATTGACCGGATTAAATTTAAATTAGGAAGCTTGATTGATGAAGGCACCCTATTAACCAGCCTGAGTGATAACAAAATGGTGTATGCCTATTTCAATGTTTCAGAAACCGAATATTTGGATATTAAATCCCGTTCCAATTCCGATGAAAAGCTTTCTGTAAAATTACTTTTGGCTAACAATCAACCACACAAATATAAAGGAGTAGTTGAAACTATCGAAAGTGAATTTGATAATGAAACCGGCAATATTGCATTCAGGGCAAAGTTTCCAAATCCTGAATTATTATTAAAACATGGAGAAACCGGGAAGGTACAAATGACCATCCCCATCAGCAATGCATTGATCATTCCACAAAAAGCCACTTACGAATTACAAGGAAACATTTATGTGTTTGTTGTTGATAAAAACAATGTGTTGAAATCGAAACAGATCACCATTAAAAACAGATTGCCGGATTTGTATGTGATTGATTCGGGCATAAATGAAAACGATAAAATTTTATTGGAAGGAATTCAAAATGTAAAAGAAGATGACAAAATAAATTATCAATTTATAGCCCCGGAAAAAGTTATCGCTAACCTCCAATTGATAAAACAATAACAAATCCCTTTACTGCAAAAACAAAATCATGTTTAATAAATTTATACACAGGCCGGTACTGTCTATTGTTATTTCGCTTATCATTACTTTACTTGGTGTGGTTGCTTTATTACAATTACCGATAACACAATTCCCATCTATTTCTCCGCCCAAAGTAAACATTGCTGCCGAATATCCCGGAGCCAACGGAGAGCTGATGATTAAATCGGTAATCATTCCTTTAGAAAGAGCCATTAACGGTGTTCCCGGCATTAAATACATTGCCTCTGATGCAGGAAATGATGGCGAAGCAAATATCCAGGTGGTATTTAATTCAGGAGTAGATCCCAACATCGCATCCGTAAATATCCAGAACCGGGTGGCTTCTGTAATTAATAAATTGCCCCCAATTGTTGTTAGAGAAGGCGTAAAAATTACCCGTGAAGAATCAAACATGTTATTGTATTTAAATCTTTACAGTTCCGATTCAACACTCGATGAAAAATTCCTTTTCAATTTTGCCGATATAAATTTATTGGCTGAATTAAAGAGTGTAAATGGGGTAGGCGTAGCCGATGTTTTAGGAAACCGTGAATATGCCATGCGGATTTGGTTGAAACCCGATAGGATGACTGCTTATAAAATTTCGGCAGATGAAGTGTTGAAAGCATTGGATGAACAAAGTTTAGAAGCATCGCCAGGCAGAACCGGCGAAAGCTCTGGAAAAAGATCTCAAACTTTTGAGTATGTTCTAAAATATCCGGGTCGCTTCACCACTAAAGAAGGTTATGAAAATATAATTCTCAAATCAAATCCTAATGGAGAAATATTACGAATTAAAGATGTGGCTGAAGTGGAATTTGGCAGCGGTTATTATGATATTTATTCCAAGTTAAATGGCAAACCATCAGCGGCTATTATGATTAAACAATCGTATGGTAGTAATGCCAGTGAAGTAATAAAAAATATCAAATCAAAACTGGAAGAAATTAAATCCAGTTCATTTCCAAAGGGAATGAATTATGAGATTAGTTATGACGTTTCAACTTTTTTAGATGCATCTATTGATAAAGTGCTACACACTTTATTCGAAGCATTTATCCTGGTTGGTTTAGTAGTATTTCTATTTTTGGGCGATTGGCGATCAACATTGATCCCAGCTATTGCAGTTCCTGTGTCGTTAGTAGGAACATTTCTTTTTATGCAATTTTTTGGAATTACGCTTAACTTAATTACGCTGTTTGCACTGGTATTGGCCATTGGTATTGTTGTAGATAATGCAATAGTAGTGGTAGAAGCAGTGCATGCAAAAATGGATGAAAAAAATTTAAGTCCACTACTCGCCACTGAGGAAGCCATGCATGAAATTAGTGGGGCCATTATTGCAATTACGTTAGTAATGGCGGCGGTATTTATACCGGTAGCATTTATGTCGGGGCCAGTAGGTATTTTTTATCGACAGTTTTCAATAACCATGGCAACATCTATCATTTTATCTGGATTGGTTGCATTAACATTAACGCCTGCATTATGTGCAATGCTTCTAAAAAATACGCATGGGGTTTACCGGAAAAAAACAGTGCTTAGAAAATTGTTAGATGGATTTAATAATTGGTTTGAACAAACCTTGGGTAAATACAAAAGGCTTCTTGGTTTTATCGTAAACAAAAGAATGATCAGCTTTGGTGCTTTACTTGGTTTTTGCGCCGGTATTTATTTTTTAAATACACAGTTGCCATCTGGCTTTATTCCTAATGAAGACCAAGGCATGTTTTACGCTATTGTACAAACACCATCGGGTGCAACATTGGAACGTACCAATGATGTGGTAGGGCAATTACAAAAAATTGCACAAGGCATGGAGGATGTAAAATCTGTTTCATCCTTAGCCGGATTTGAAATTTTGTCTGAAGGTACAGGTGCCAACACAGGAACCTGTCTTGTTAATTTAAAAAACTGGAACGATCGTAAACATTCAGTAAATGAGGTCATCAAAGAATTTGAAGAAAAAGCAAAGAATATACAAGGTGCAACCATTGAATTTTTTCCGCCGCCTGCTGTACCGGGTTATGGCGCCGCCGGTGGATTTGAATTACGATTACTGGATAAGGCCGGATCGGGCAATTATAAAAAAATGGAAACTGCAACTTGGGATTTTGTAAAAGAACTCAACAAGAGGCCAGAGCTTTCATCTGTTTTTAGTTTCTATAGCGCCAGTTTTCCTCAATATATGCTGATAGTAGATAACGATGCTGCACAACAAAAAGGGGTAACAATAGAAAATGCGATGAACACACTTTCTACAATGGTAGGCAGTAATTATGAAACAAATTTTATACGATACGATCGTCAATATAAAGTAATGGTACAGGCCTTACCACAGTATCGGGCATTGCCAGAGGATATCCTTAAATTATTTGTAAAAAATAACAAGGATGAAATGGTTCCACTATCCGCTTTCATGCACATGGAAAAAGTATATGGCCTGTCGGAAATTACCCGTCACAACATGTATAATGCAGCGGAGATTAGTGGAGCCGCAGCTCCAGGATACAGTAGTGGTGCAGCTATCAAGGCAATTGAGGAAGTAGCAAAGAAAACATTGCCCAGAGGTTTTGGAATTGATTGGGCAGGTATTTCAAAAGATGAAGTTGCACAAGGAAACCAGGCCATTTATATTTTTCTTATTTGCCTGGCATTTGTTTATTTATTATTAGCTGCACAATACGAAAGTTTTGTTTTGCCGTTACCCGTAATTCTTTCATTACCTGCGGGAATTTTCGGTGCATTTTTATTATTAAAATTATTAGGGCTTGAAAATAATATTTATGCACAAGTTGCCATGGTTATGCTGATTGGGTTACTTGGTAAAAATGCTGTTTTGATTGTTGAATTTGCTGTGAAAAAACATCGGTCTGGAAGCAGTGTATTGCAGGCTGCCATTGAAGGAGCTTCAGTAAGATTTCGCCCCATTTTAATGACCTCTTTTGCTTTTATTGCAGGTTTAATACCTCTTGTAATGGCAACAGGCCCAGGTGCTGTGGGTAATAGAACCATCGGATCGGCAGCCGCTGGAGGGATGTTGCTGGGAACTGTATTTGGTGTAATTCTTATACCGGGCTTGTATTATATTTTTGCAAGAATTGCAGAAAAAAATCCCATAGTTGAAAACGAAAACGAAAATCCATTAACAGAAGAAATTGACAATCATGATGAGTTTATCTAGAAATATAATTTTATTAATTGTTGTTGGTTTTGGCCTCCTGCAAAGCAGTTGTAAAGTACCAGCAATTGTTCAAAACAATGCCCTGCAAAAAGCTCCTGTATCATTTGCAAATTCCAGCGATACATCCAATACAGCATCCATTCCCTGGCAGAGTTTTTTTACAGATAAAAATTTGCAACAACTAATAGACAGCGCTATAAAAAACAACCCCGATCTGTTGATCACTTTGCAGGAAATTGAAATAGCCCGAAATGACATTCGGGTAAAACAAGGAAAACTATTGCCATTTGCAGTTGCTGGCGGCAATATGGGAATTGAAAAAGTAGGCAGGTACACCAGCCAGGGTGCCGGTGATGCATCTACAGAAATAAAGCCCGGCACGGAAGTTCCTGAATGGATTCCCAATTATCGATTTGGAGCGTATGCCAATTGGGAAATAGATATTTGGAATAAACTCCACAACGAAAAAAAAGCTGCCGTTACCAAATACCTTGCAAGTGTAGAGGGCAAAAATTTTGTTGTTTCAAATCTTATTGCAGCAATAGCAAATGCATATTTTGAATTATTGGCATTAGATAATCAGCTGGAGATTGTGCGGCAAACTATATTACTTCAAAAAAATGCATTGGAGATAGTGAAAGTGCAAAAAGAAGCAGCAAGAACAACTGAATTAGCCGTCAAAAAATTTGAAGCAGAAGTGTTGCATTCACAAAGTTTGGAATTTGATATTTTACAAAAAACTACCGAGAAAGAAAATGAAATTAATTTTTTGTTGGGAAGATATCCGCAATCAATACAACGAAATCAAACTGCATTTCTAAATCTTATTCCAGCAAAAATTCAATCGGGTATCCCATCACAGTTATTACAGCATCGGCCCGATATCAGGCAGGCGGAACTTGAATTAGCAGCAGCTACATTGGATGTAAAGGTTGCCCGTGCTGAGTTTTATCCTTCGTTAAATATATCCACTTCTATTGGATTGAATGCATTTAACCCTGCTTATTTAGTGAAATTTCCTGCGTCGTTATTGGCATCATTGGCAGGAGATATTGCCGGGCCATTGATAAATAAAAGTGCTATTAAAGCTGCATTTTATAATGCCAATGCCAAACAAATTCAAACCTTGTACAATTATCAAAAAACAATTTTAAGTGCCTACTTAGAAGTGGCAACTGGTTTATCAAATCTGGATAATTTGCAGAAATCTTATCAGTTTAAAACAAAACAAGTAGAAGCCTTAAATACCTCTATTGAAATTGCAAATGATTTATTCAAATCGGCCCGGGCCGATTATTTTGAAGTATTGATGACCCAAAGAGATGCATTGGAATCGAAATTAGAATTGATAGATACCAAGCTGCATCAATTTAATGTGCTTACAGCTTTATACCGTTCTTTAGGTGGTGGGTGGAAGTAATTAAGTATTGATAATTAATGGAGTTTAAACTAAAGGCATATCGCATGCAATGCAGTTCCAGTAAGGCATCTGGATTTATAAAATTGAATCTTGTAATCCCACACAATAAAAATAGCTGCCTTTTTAGGCAGCTATTTTTATTGTAAATATTATGTTGCTACTTTAAATTATATAAGAAAAAAAAGTAAATAAAATTAATTATTATAATAATCAGGCAGATTCTCTTTCAGTAAATTCAGTATGCAAAACCTTCGTGGTAAATTCGGTTACTGGCCTTTTACTTTCAATGATATTTATTAATAACTCCGTTGCATTTTGTCCCATTTCAAAAGCAGGTTGCCTTATAGTAGTAATGGGAGGATTAAATAATTCAGGAATATTAGTATTGGTAAACCCAACTACTGCAATATCCGCAGGAATACTTAATTTAAGTTTTTTAATTGACGTCAAAACCCGGGTAGTAATTCTGTCGCTTGCTGTAACTACTGCATCGGGTTTTTGTTTTTGAGCATACAATTTTTTCATTGCTTCATCAACTTCATCCGCATCCATTCCGCCATGATTACAATACTGAATAAATTTTTCAATAATGGGTAGCCCACTTTCTTGCAAAGCTTTTTTATATCCTTCCAAACGTTCCATGGTGATGGATAAATTTACTGCACTAGTGATATGGGCTATATTTTTAAACCCCTTTTTTATTAAATGCATCGTAGCGTCATAAGCCCCTTTTTGATTATCGGCAATAACTTTATGGGTATTGATTTCATTAGTAACTCTATCAAAAAACACCATGGGCATGCCCTTTTCATGCAGGTGGGTCAGGTAAGAAAGATCTTTAGTTTCGCTGGAAAGTGAAATGATCATTCCGTCAACCGAACGGGAAGCCAAGTGCTGTATGTTTACATTTT
>JANPAP010000144.1:0-5823 GCA_031429975.1 Chitinophagaceae bacterium | reverse complement strand
CTACATTTTTGGACCGGGGAATTTCCTGGATCCCAACAGTACTCCAAAAGGAAATGCAAACCTGCAGGCTTTTGCAGGCGAAGCATCCATTTCAAGTTTAACAATTGCAACCGGAAGTGAAGGCACCTTGATTTCTGGATTTCATAACGGAACTATTTATGTAACTGCGAATGATATTACCATACAAAGAAACAGGGATATTACTGTTTATATTGCATTTAACAATCCCGCTGCAACAGTAACTAATTTGCAGGTTTTACAAAATTTTTTCGTTACAGTTTTAAACTATTATTCCAATAGTTCAAGTGTTACTAACATGAACATCAGCAATAATTTCATTAATTATTTTAGTACCGCATCAGGTAATACTTACAGTGGTAATATTTCAAATAATGTATGGGCTTACGATGCTACACAAACAACTGCTATTAATGGTGGTTCTGGAACTATTTCAAACGCTAGTGGTATAGAACTTGGTGGGGGCGCCTATTTATTACAAAATAATATTTTTGTTTCTTATACCAATGTGGTAGCAGGCAGCAATTATAATTATTTTTCTTTTTCAAATGGTGGCAATAGTGTTTTTAATTACAATCTTGCTTTACAAACTGGTTCAGGTGGGGCACAAACATGGGGTGCCGGTGTAGGCAATGTAATTACTGCTATTGGAAATGCTTCATCAATTTTTAAAGCATTTCCAATATTAGGTACTTCAAGTGTTGATAGCCGTTACCAGCTTGCTGCCGGAAGCCCGGCACTAACTGTTGGTTTGGGCAGTACAGCAATTGGAATGTTTACCGGCACATCACCCTATAAATTATCAACCATACCCACCATTCCAACTATTTATTCATTAACCTCACCGCAGGGTAATAATCCGCCTGGCACTACCATTCAAATTAATTTAAGTACCCGGGGAAATAATTAAACAAAATATTTTTCAGCCAAAAAACTGGTCATGAAAAGCAAATCAATTTTGCAATCATTTTTTAAATCATCATTGTTGCTGCTGCTTTTCTACAGCAATCAATTATATATTTCTGCACAGGGCCCTATCATTAATAAGATTGAATATTTTTTAGATACCGATCCCGGATATAATAATGCAACCAATTTAAGTTTTGCAAGTTCCAATAATGTCAGTACTTCATTCAGCATAAATCTTATACCATTAAATGCCGGTGTACATATTATTGGTGTAAGAAGTAAAGATGTAAATGGTGCCTGGAGCCTGGATAATAAATGGATTTTTTTAAAACCCTATCCCAATTCGGGAGCAGCTGTTCAACCCAATATTACAAAAGTAGAATGGTATATTGACAATGATCCCGGTTACGGAAATGCAACCCCCATCAGCATTACAGCCGGCCAAGATGTATCGGGCCTTAGCATTAATTTAAATTTAGTACCGCTACAACAAGGTGTACATATTGTAGGTATCCGAAGCCTGGATGCCAATGGTGCCTGGAGTTTAGATAACAAGTGGATTTTTTTAAAACCTTATACAAATGCCGGTGCTATTCCGCAACCAAATATTACCCGGGTAGAATGGTTTTTGGATACGGATCCGGGATTTGGAAATGCAACAGCTATACCAATTGTTCCCGGTCAGGATATTTCCGGTCTTGCAATAAATATCAGTTTGATTCCATTAAATCAAGGCGTACATATTGTGGGTATCCGAAGCCTTGATGCCAATGGAGCCTGGAGTTTTGATAATAAATGGATTTTTTTAAAACCTTATACCAATGCTGGCGCCATACCGCAACCAAACATTACCAGGGTAGAATGGTTTTTGGATACGGATCCGGGCTTTGGAAACGCAACAGCTATACCAATTACTCCGGGGCAAAATCTTAGTGGGCTCAGTATTAATATTGATTTGATGCCACTAAGGCAGGGCGTTCATATTGTTGGGTTAAGAAGCCAGGATGCAAACGGCGCCTGGGGTTTGGATAACAAATGGATTTTCCTGAAACCCTATGCTGGAGCCAGTTCCATACCACAACCAAAAATTGTAAAGGTTGAATATTTTATTGATTCCGATCCGGGATATGGCAAGGGCACCGCTGTTATTATAACTTCAGCCACCGATATCAGCAGCATTATTTTTAATGCCGATATTTCTGTTGTACCCAATGGAGCTCATAAACTTGGCATAAGAAGTTTGGATGAATATGGTGCCTGGAGCTTGGATAACAAATTGGATTTTACAGGTGGCACACTGGTAAGTAATACCTATCGTTGGATAGGAAATTCCAGTACCGATTGGACCAATGCTGTAAACTGGTCGAGTGGAATTGTACCCACTGCAACCAATGATGTTTTAATTCCATCAGGCACTCCTTTTTCTCCGGTAATTGCAACTGGCATTTTAGCAAATTGCAAAAGTATTCAGATAAATCCGGGGGCAATTATTACCATAGCAACCGGTGGAAATTTAAAAGTGAATCAATAATTTTTTTACTGATTCACTTTATCTTCAACAAAAAACAATCTTATTTTTTAACCGGCTTTTGATTCATCTCCATAAAATCTGTTACCAAACTAGCCAAGGTTTTTACGCCAAGTTTAAATCCACTTTCATCCAGAAAAAAATCAGGCGTATGATGAGATGGGGTTGTTAAAGGATTGGCCCCTTTTGGCATTCCTCCCAAATTAAAAAAGATGCCGGGCACTTTTTGTTGAAAAAATGAAAAGTCTTCGCCGCCGGTATGAGCCACCGCAAGCACAACATTTTCGGACCCGGCCGATTTTTGCAAAGAAGGCAACATCTTTTCTGTAAGCGCAATATCATTAAAAGTAATTGGGTAATGCGATGCATAAGGAATTAAGATTTCGGCAGTAGTACCGGCACTTTCAGCCGTTTTAATCACCACCTGTTTTACCCTTTCCACCAACAGTTTTTCATCTGCATCACTTAATGCCCTAACAGTGCCCGTCATCTCAACTTCTTCAGGTATAATATTATTTCTTGCACCTCCATTAATGGTACCAATGGTTACCACGCCTGCATTTTCGGTAATATTTAAATTGCGGCTTACAATGGCTTGCAGGTTATTAATAATTTGTGCCGATACAACAATTGGATCGATACCGGCCCATGGATAAGCGCCATGCGTTTGCCTGCCTTTTACAATAATTTTCATATCATTTACACTGGCATAAATTCCGCCGGGCCTGTATTCAATTTTACCTACTTCTGTTTGTGAGCTGATGTGTAATCCAAAAATTACATCCACTTTCGGATTATCCAATACGCCTTGTTTCACCATCATTTCAGCCCCTCCCTCTTCTCCACGTGGTACGCCTTCTTCGGCAGGTTGAAATATCAGTTTTACTGTTCCTTTTAATTCATTTTTTACTTCACTTAAAACCGTTGCAACGCCCAATAAAATGGCAACATGGCTATCGTGGCCACAGGCATGCATTACATTAACCTGTTTGCCATTATACATTGCTGTTGCTTTAGAAGCAAATGAAACCGGGGTTCTTTCCTTTACAGGCAATGCATCCATATCGGCTCTTAAAGCCACCACCAGACCGGGTTTACCACCTTTTAATATACCCACTACACCAGTATGTGCCACACCTGTTTTTACTTCAAAACCCAATGCAGTTAACTCTTTAGCAATTAAAGCTGCAGTTCTGAATTCACTATTTCCCAACTCTGGATGTTCGTGAATATCCCGCCGCCAGGCAATTACTTTTTGTTCAATTCTATCAGCAATTGTATTTATCTGGTTTCGAAGATTTGATCCCTGGGCATTGGCCAGCATTGAAATGAAAATTCCAACGGCAAGAAAAATTATTTTCATATTTAATATTTTGGATAAGGTAAAAGAATAAAAACTAACAAAAAAATAATATTACTTTCTAATTCCGGTTACTACTTTCAACATTGGGTTGCAGCATAAAAAAATAAAAAGTATAACCTCATTTATTTCGATGATAAATGGCAAATAAAGAAAAAATAAGTTACGTACATTTACAAAAATTAATTGCGATGAAAATATTTGTAGCAGGCCTTCCTTATGATCTTGATGATGCTGAATTAGAAGAAATTTTTGAAAAATTTGGTACCGTAACTTCTGCAAAAGTTGCCATGGATCGGGAAACTGGTAAAAGCAAAGGTTTTGGCTTTGTAGATATGCTGGTTGCCTCCGAAGCAAAAGATGCAATTGAAGGGTTAAATGACATTTCACTGGGCAAAAAACCACTGGTAGTAAAAGCTGCAGAAGAACGCAGTGCACCTTCGGGTGGAAACAGGCCAAGTGGTGGTGGTGGTGGTTATAACAAGCCTCCTAATCGTTATTAAAAATTATCAACAGGATTTTAATAAATATTCACTTCCCTTTCTAATGTTACAGCAAATTTTTGCTGAACGCTTGCGATGATTGATTCGCTAAGTTGTAAAATTTCTGAACCTTTTGTATTGCCAAAATTTACCAATACCAATGCCTGATTAACATGGCATCCGGCATCTCCATTTCTATAACCCTTCCATCCACATTGTTCAATCAACCAACCAGCGGCTAATTTTACATTTCCATTTGCTAAAGGATATCCGGCAATTGTTGGGTTAGTTAATTTTAGTTTATCAAACAAAGAAGATTCTACAGTAGGATTTTTAAAAAAACTTCCGGCATTGCCAATCTCTTTGGGGTCGGGAAGTTTACTGCTACGGATATTGATTACTGCCTGAGAAATGGCTTGAATACTCAATTCCTTAATTCCCATATTTGCTAACTCCTCTTCAATTGCGCCATAGGAGGTATTAAATTTGGGCGCTTTATTTAACCTGTAAGTAACACTGGTAATGATGAATTGATTTTTAAATTTTTGTTTAAATACACTCTCCCGATATCCAAATTCACAATCATTTAAATTAAATTTAACCAGCTTTTTTTCTTCAATGTGCATTGCTTCCAATTCATAAAAAACATCTTTTATTTCTACCCCGTAAGCTCCAATATTTTGCATGGGCGATGCGCCAACATTGCCGGGTATCAACGATAAATTTTCTAATCCAGCCCAGTTGTTTTTTATGCAATGCAATACCAGCTGGTGCCAGTTAACGGCGGCTCCTGCTTTTATATAAATATAATTTTCATCTTCCTTAATTTTTTCAATTCCAGCAATCTCATTTTTTAAAACAAGGCCATCAAAGTTTTTAGTAAATAAAATATTACTTCCACCGCCAAGGATTAAAATTTGTAAATGGTTGATTTGTTGTTTGAAAAAGTCGAGTAAATTTCCAGCTTCCTCCAAATTTTTAAATGTGGCAAATTTTGCAGCCAGCACATCAATCCTAAACGAATTGTATTTTTTTAGCGAAATATTTTCGAGTATCTCCATTCCGATTATTTTAAATTATTCAATAGCTTAATAAGCATCCACATCGGCAATCATAACCACCGCTCTAAAACGTTTTTCAACCAACAATAAATTAAAGTGATTTAAAATTACTTTTTTATACAATTGAATCTTCTTCATATCCAATGGTAATTTTATTTGTAATTCCATTAAGTATTGATTGCGGATACGGCTTACAACCGGCGCTGCAGGCCCTACTACATAATTATTTAAATCTTTCTGAAGCGCTGCTGCCAATCTTTCGGACATCTCATCCACCACTTCTTTTAATTTATGTTTCAATGTTATTTTTATGATTCTGCTAAATGGCGGATAAAAAAATTGCC
Organism: Chitinophagaceae bacterium; assembly: GCA_031429975.1. Taxonomy (GTDB): domain Bacteria; phylum Bacteroidota; class Bacteroidia; order Chitinophagales; family Chitinophagaceae; genus Ferruginibacter. The sequence goes on along the minus strand of JANPAP010000144.1, from coordinate 121 downwards.
GTCTGTTTTCTAATTCATATTCATACATTTTTTTAAAATCATGCTCCTTTACAAATTGCAATACTGGATGATTTAACTGCGATGTTTGAATCATAACTTTTCCCTGTTCTTCTTTTCTTCC
>JANPAP010000143.1:0-3720 GCA_031429975.1 Chitinophagaceae bacterium | reverse complement strand
GCCAGTTGTACCTGCCGGACAGTTTGCAGTTATAGGAAATAATTACGCATCAGCAATTGATTTTACAACCATCAGAGATGCGAATATTGATCAAACATTTACGGTTTGGGATCCAAAATTAGTGGGTGCTTACGGGCTGGGTGGTTATGTTACATTCAGTGCTTCTACCGTACCTGCATGGAAGCCAGTGCCGGCAGGAGGCAGTTATGTTGCAAATGTTCCCAATACTGCAATCCAGTCTGGGCAAGCATTTGTGGTGTATTCAACCAGTGGTAATGGAAATATTACTTTAAAAGAAACCAGTAAATTAACGGGAAGCAGCATGGTGTTCAGGCCAATTGGAAATGCAGCAGTTTCTCAATCTATCTCTACAAACCTGTATGCAGTAAATGGTTCAACAATTAATTTGGCCGATGGAAATACCGTTGTATTTAATGATGAGTTTTCAAATGATATCGACAATAAAGACGCCATTAAGCTGAATAATTTTGGCGACAATTTTGGTATTTTAAGAAATTCGAAAACACTGATTGTTGAAGCCAGAAAAACGATTGCAGATAGCGATACTATTTTCTTCAACATGAAAAAAGTAAAGAAACAGAACTATCGGCTGGAATTTGAAACACAAAATTTTGCCAGCGGAATGATGGCATTTATGGAAGATAAATTCTTGCATACTTCGCAAATTGTAAATATGTCGGGTACTAGCAATTACGATTTTTCAGTAACCGGCGATGCTGCATCATCCGCAGCAGACAGGTTTATAATTGTGTTTAAAAATACTACGCCATTACCAGTAAATTTTACAAGCATTTCTGCAGTAAAAAAGAATAATAACATTGCAGTTGAATGGAAAGTGGAAAATGAAATTAATATCAATTCATACGAAATTGAAAAATCGGTTGAAGGAATTAATTTTACAAAAATGGGTAACAAAGTTGCCAATGGCAATCTTACTGCCGGGGCTGCAACCTATAGCTGGCTTGATGTTCAGGCAACTGCCGGTGATAATTATTACAGAATTAAAAGTATCAGCAATCGGGGTAGTTTTGAATACAGCAGCATTGTAAAAGTTGCTATTACAAAACCAGGAGCTGGCTTTACCGTTTATCCAAATCCAGTAACTGATGGAAATATTAATTTGCAAATAAATAATTTACCTGCCGGAATTTATACTGTAAGGTTATTGAATAATGCTGGTCAGGTGATGATTGAAAAAGTAATTACGCATATCTCTGGTAATGTAATTAATTCAATTAAACCGGCTACTACGTTGGTAAATGGAACTTATCTTTTAGAAATAAACGGATCCGAAAACAAACAAACTGTAATAAAAGTATTGGTACAATAAATAAAAATATGTCTTAAAAAAAGAGGCTGTCTCATATAAGCCCAAAAAATAACCGCAGAGACGGAGATTTTACAGGCTGAATAAACTTTATTTCTCTGCGCCTTTGCGTCTCCGCGGTTAAAAAAGATACTTTTGAGATTGCCACTTTTTATTTAGTAAAGCGTTTTGTCATCTTTATCTTTCCACTCCTGAAATACTTTTAAAGCCTGCTCTCTGCCTAACGGTAAGATGGGAATTTTTCTGTCTTCAATGGCAACATTCATTTCTTCATAAATCATCGAATCATCAAATCCGATATCGGCTGCATCTAAGCGGTTATTGGCAAAGTAAACCACTTTTGGCCGGGCCCAATAAATAGCGCCAAGGCACATAGGGCAAGGCTCGCAGGAAGTGTATACTTCACAATCGGTAAGCTGAAAAGTGCCTAAGTTTTTACAGGCATTCCTTATTGCGGTAACCTCTGCATGTGCCGTAGGGTCGTTGCTGGAGCTTACTTTATTATTTCCTCTGCCAACAATTTCATCACCCTTAACAATAACACATCCAAATGGGCCACCCTCATTATTGCTCATGCCATTTTTTGAAAGGGCGATGGCTTCCTGCATAAATTTTTCTTCTCTTGTCATAATATTATAATGTAGAATTCAACTTGTAAATATAGTTATAGAAGCAATAGCGGCAAGTCATTGCCAAAATTTATTTTAATGAAATACTGTAATTATTTTATAATTTAACCCGATCCAATTTTTTTATAAATCTTTGTATCGTAACTTTTCTTTTTTTAAAATATTTCATAAAATTTCCAGCAACACCTGTCATGAGTCATCTTTTATTTATTCATAAACTTCACGAGCAACATAAAAATTATACAATTACTTTTCCAGACAAAGAAAGAGCAGAAACTTTTATGGATAATTTTTTAAAGTTTTTATTTTTTCCAAAATGTCAGTCGGTGCATTGCGAAGAAGAATTGTCAAACGAGTTTTTATCTTTTAAAATACAATTGTCGGTATTAATTAAAGAAGTGTTGGAGGATGATAAAACAGCAGCAACTATTACAGATGATTTTTTTCTGGAAGTTGAAGAAATCTATGATGCATTGTTGTTAGATGCAGCAGCTATTTTAAAATTTGATCCTGCGGCAAATTCAATAGAAGAGGTACTGGTGGCTTATCCCGGGTTTTATGCAACAGCCGTTTATCGCTTCTCTAATTTTTTGTGGAACAAAGGCGTTAAAATTTTACCAAGACTGTTTTCTGAATATGCACATAGTAAAACAGGTATCGATATTCATCCGGGAGCAACCATTGGTAAGTCATTTTTTATTGATCATGGAACAGGAATTGTAATTGGAGAAACTTCTGTTATTGGCAATCATGTACGAATGTACCAGGGCGTTACATTGGGTGCGTTAAGTGTTAGTAAAAATCTGGCAAAGTCAAAACGGCATCCTACCATTGGAGATCATGTAATTATTTATTCGGGTGCTACAATTCTTGGAGGCGAAACAATTATTGGAAATGATAGTGTAGTGGGTGGTAATGTTTGGCTCATTAGCAGTGTGCCGCCCAACTCTGTAGTCTATCATAAAAGCGAAATAACGATACGGGATAAAAATAATTTTTCTTAATTGTATAAATTATTTTTTCTCCCGTAACATTTTATAAACTTTGATGGCACTCATTAATAGTATACTAAAAAGTATTAAACCTGCAACTCCCCATATCCAACTCATACTGTCTTTAACAACAACAATCATTATTATTGATATTAAAAAAATGGTAGCCACTTCGTTCCAAATCCGCAACTGTGTTGAGCTGTAGCGGAAGATGCCCTTTGATTCGTCTTTATAAATTTTATGCAGTGTTAAATGGTAAACATACAATGCTGCAACAAAAAATAATTTTATCATCAGCCATTGCGGCATGCTTCCCAATAAATAAAATATCCATCCTCCAAAAATTAAAGTAAGTATCGCCGATGGCCAGGTGATACCCAACCAAAGCCGGCGGATCATTATTGTAAATTGTTTTTGTAATATTTCTTTTTCAATACCGGTTTTTTCATTGGCTTCTGTATTGTAAATAAATAAACGCACTATATAAAACAACCCACTAAACCAGGTTACAATAAAAATAATATGCAACGCTTTTATATAATTATAAGCCATGATAATTTTTTTGATTTGCTGGGTTTATTTATTTAAAATCATTTTGGTATTTCCCATTCCGGTTTCTATAAACCATTTTTTTATCAGGCTTACAAGTAATGGACTGGTATTTAAACAGGGAATCATTTTATAGGTTTCTCCACCTGCTTTAATAAATGATTCTCTGCCTCTTTCTTCAATTTCTTCCAATGTTTCTAAG
>JANPAP010000142.1:0-3923 GCA_031429975.1 Chitinophagaceae bacterium | reverse complement strand
CACCCATGCATCGCTGCTGTCGGTACTGCCGTGATGCCCACTTACATTTGCATTATTTGAAAAGGAATAACCAACAATAATAAACCCGCCATCGGCAGTTAAAATTAAATCGTTGGCATAATCATTAAGGCTACCACCCAAACATTTTTGCCATTGTATGGCAGGACCTGTTTGTGCAATAACTGTTGAGTAGAAAAAAATAAGGCTGCAAAAAATGCAGGTCCATTTTTTATAAGCAGTAAACATTGATATATTTTTTTTTGTAAGATAATTTTTATTCTGCTTTCAGCAAGGGTTGTTTTTATTTTACAGGGATATTGTCTTTCCAGCCCCATAAATACCTGCAGGCATAGGTTCGGTAAGGGCTCCATTTTTGGGAGATGTTTTTCATGTTTTCTCTCAACGCTTTTTTATCCGTCAAATCGAGGCTATACAATTTTGCCATGCTTTGTTGAATGCCCAAATCGTCCAAAGCAAAAACATCTTCCCTCCCCAATGTAAACATTAAAATCATTTCAACTGTCCATTGGCCTACGCCTTTTATTTTACTGAGATAGGGTATCAGTTCTTCATTACTCATTTTATGCAGGCGGGCATCGGTAATTTTTTCTTCTAAAAAAAACACACAAACATTCTTTACATAATTAACCTTGGCATAGCTAAGGCCTATACCCCGAAGGGTTTCAAAAGGGGTGTCAATTATTTGTTGGGCTGATGGTTTTTTGTTTTTGTAAAGGGTTAAAAACCGGTTGTAAATAATTTCGGCCACTTTGGTATTTAATTGCTGGCTCATAATACTGCCACAAAGTTGCAGGTACACTTGTTTGCGTTTTTGTAAAACATAGGGCTGTTGTAATGAAATTATTTTTTTTAGTTTTTTGTCTTTATTGAGATGGATGATGTGCTGCATACTGCTAAAATAATTTTCCTAACCTAAAAAACCAAAGCGATTATTTATCTTAATTTATCATGCTGCTAACTTGCTGTTCGGCTCCTTTTAAAACCTTGTATAATAAACTCCAGCCTTAGGATTTCAGGGTTACAACTTACCACAAGACCTCCTGATATTTCTTTTTATTCTTTGGCCAAAATCGCTGAAAGTAAAGCCCATAAACCGTTATGCTACATTTCAAAATTTAAAATCATCCTGAAAGCGTTGCTTCATTTTGTTTGCCATAAGCCTGCTTTTGTTTCTGAAAGGGCTTTTTTAAATGTGTGAATATCATAACTTATTTAAACAATTATATAAGAAGCTAGATAAAATGAGTATCAACTTTACATTATAATAATTCAATTACAAATTCCCAGCATGGTTGCTGTCTTTACCAAACATGCTTAGGGGAAGAAATAACAATTTTTTTTACACGATTCTTAAACCAATTTAAAAAAACATATCATGAACACATTAAATGAGCCAAAGGCTACAACAGTGCAACAGCCGGAAAAAAATAACAAAAATGTCATCATAGGTGTTTTGGCGGTTGCACTTTTATCAATGGGAATTTATTTAGCGGTAGATAAAAACAATTCGGGAAAAGTGATAGATCAACAGCAATCAGAAATTGCAACAGTATCTAGCGAAAAAAGTAATCTTCAAAATAGTTTTGACGGATCACTGGCCCGGCTTGATTCTATGTCGACTACCAATGCGGAGTTAAACAGTAAATTATTAGAAAAAAATTCGGAGATTACTAAAACAAAAACAGAGATCCGCAATATCCTGAATAACAAAAATGCAACGACTGCAGAATTATCAAGAGCCAAAACTTTGATTGCCTCACTAAATGATAAAATAAGTAGTATGCAGGCAGAAGTGGCCAGATTAACACAGGATAATCAAACCCTTACTCAGGATAAAGTGGTACTGTCGCAAGAAAAAGAAAAACTAAATGTTGATCTTACTGCAACAAATGTTATAAAAGATGAGCTTGCCAAAAAAGTGGATATCGCATCTACCTTAAATGCATCCAACATTTCTATTACACCCCTAAAAGTAAAAAACAGCGGCACAGAAAAAGTTACCACTACCGCAAAAAATGTTGACAAATTTTTAATTTCATTTGATGTAAGCAACCGGATTGCACAGGCTGGTACAACAGATTTATTTGTGTGTATTACCGGGCCTGATGGAAAAGAAATCACATCTGAAGCATTGGGATCTGGTACTTTTATGACTCGTGATGATGGGACTAAACCTTTTACCACAAAGCTTGCTGTAGATGTAGAAACCGGTAAAAGAAAAACCGTTCAATTTTCTTTTGCACCTGTGGCTAAGTTTCAGGAAGGGAAATATAATATAAAGATTTTTCAAAACGGATTTATGATTGGTGAAGGTACCCGTGAATTAAAAAAGGGTGGATTGTTTAGCTAACTCCATTTGCTTTTCTGTTTAATTATAATGCAATTGTTTTTTGTAGAAGCAACCCGAAATGGTTGCTTCTTTTTGTTTCTGAAAGGGCTCTTTTAAATGTGTGAATGTCATAATTTATTTAAGCAATTATATAACAAGCTTCGCATAATAGCACATCAACTTTACATTGTAATAATTCAATTACAAATTAAAATTTAGAAAAATGAAAAAAATTGCACTGCTCCTCTTTGTTAGTGGATTCCTGAGTACAGGAATAATAGCACAAGAAAAACATGTTAATGCCGAAGAGAAAACGCTTAAAAATACCATTGAGGATAAAAAGGAAGACAGGAAGGATATGGGGAAAGATCTGGCAAAATTAAAAGTGAAATCAGCCATAAAGGAACGTAAAGAAGTTAGGCATCATCGCAAAAGTATAAAAAAGCAAAAGAGACATCTGAAACATCATGGGGTACATCGTCCTGTTAAAAAAGCGAAACTGGAACTGGAAAAAGAAAAGTTAGAAAAAAAGGATAAAATTTAATAAAAATATTCCTCTTTGGTTATTGAGTTCTTGAACCAAGGAGGATATTTAAAAGATTATTTATCTCACTTTAATCATGGTTCTAACCTGTTGCACCGCCCCGTTTTGAAAGCGGGCATAGTACACTCCGGTACTTAGGTTTTCACTATCCCAGTTTGCTGAAAAACTTCCTGCAGTGGCAAACTCTCTGTCAACAGGCGTTGCAATTACCTGCCCCAAAGCATTGATGATTTGAACTAGGGTATGTCCACCAGCAGTTGTAAAGCGAATATTTGTGTTTTGTGTAAATGGATTGGGGTAATTATCTATCAAGGTTTGGCCGCTGTTATTGGGTACAGATGGAGTGCAGGCACTCGATTTTACCATCGGAATATTTTGGTAATTCTTCAACATGATTTGTTGCAGGTCGCTGCTTTTTACACAAAGCCAATCTTGCAAAAGCGATGCATACACACTTCTGAAATCGTATTGCATCGGTACATTATCGTTAACAGTAACATTACTGAGGATGGCCGGATTACTGCCATGTATCATTTTATTAGCATTGTTGCCAAACACAAATAGGGGTGCGGCTGCACCATGGTCGGTTCCGAGGCTGCTGTTGCTTTTTATCCTTCTTCCAAATTCACTAAAAGTAAAACCCATCACCCGTTCTTCTACATTTAAAAATTTTAAATCATTCTGAAATGCCGTGATGGCATCGCTTACATTTTTTAAAAGCGTTGCATGATTACCAGCTGCAGTATCGGTAGCGCTTGTTTGCAAAGAATGCGTATCGAAACCACCATAACTTACCATGTACAGTTTTGTTTTTAAACCACCCTTTACCAACCGGGCTACAATTTTTAATTGATCGGCCAGCGAATTGTTAGTGGGGTAAAGACTCTGTTGTGTTACCGACAATGCAGCATTTTTAACCAGATCTGCATATTGAGAAGTTTGTTTGGCTACCAGCCGAACATATTTTAATTCCTTTCCGGCCGGCGTGTTTGGAGCAAGATCTTCTACCCCATTTAATAAATTATAAAA
>JANPAP010000141.1:0-7750 GCA_031429975.1 Chitinophagaceae bacterium | reverse complement strand
GCCCAATGGTTGAAAACTTTTCCTGTATCGAAAAAATATCTTTATTCATAGGAGAAAAGTTATACCGGTAATAGGGTTCAGCAAGTAAATGCAGCCGGTCGTTCATTTTATAATAAAACGATAAATCACATGTAAAACCTATGCCTACATTGCTTTTATATTGATATGCCGAATTGCTTTTTCCTGTTGAAAAACTTACGGGTAAAAAAGCGGTATCAAGCGTTTCGCCATTTTGCCAACTGTAAATATTTACCAACGCACCTGCATTAAAATTTACATGCAACCTGCTGTTGCCAATTTCATACCCAATTAATAAAGGGATATCAATGGTTTGATAATGATTGTAAGTAGTTTTATAACGGGTGCCTTTTGTTGTGTAACTGCCGGTGGTATCGCCGCTTACCGGATCAATGATGTACGTGTTCTGTACAATATTGCTGAGGGCAAATGAAAACTTTTCATTGATCTGGCTAAAATTAATACCGGTTCTTAAACTAATGCCATTTTCAAAAACCCGGGTATACCTTAATCCGGCACTGTAGGCAGATTGAAAACTATTGCTCTCTTTTCTCTTTTCAACCAGTTTCGAATTTGCGGTATCATTAAATTGTTTTGTTGCAAAATCCGGACTTACATAAATCTCCCAATAATATTTATTTCCAGCAGCATTTTTTTCCATTTCGGGGCAATCGGGTATAAACAGTTTTTTAATGAGCCCTTGCTGTTTGTTATTGTTATAAATAGCAGTACTATTTATTTTTTGAGCATCATAATACAAACGGTTCATGCTACTCACCAGCTGATTAAATGGCGTATAGTCTTTTGTATTTTCAATATTATTGTTTTCGTCCTGCTCATCAATAGATGCTGATACAGCGCTTACTGCTAATTTTATTTTATTTTTCAGAATCGATTTATTGGATGTGTTTACAAGATTATTTTTTGGTTGATTTGTTTGTATGGAAATATTGGTATTGCCATTTTTTTCAACAAGTGAATTATCAGTTGAAACAGGGGCTGGGTGAATATCTACAGTTGAATTTACAACACTGGTTTCGGTACCAGCATTATTTTCCAATGTTGGATTTGTAATCGAATTTATTGGAGCTGCATTTTTAGTTGTATTGTTTTCTTTTTTTGTTGATGAACTTTTTTGTTGATTTTTTTTATCTGCAGAAACGAAATTAGCTTGATTGTTATTTAATACAATTACGCCTGCGGTTATTGTAATTAACAAAGCCGATAGTAATAAAATATTTTTTGTTGTTAACCATTTTAGCCAAAATATACCCGGCCTTTTGCGATCCTTTTTTGCAATAATATTTTCCCAGATATGGGGTGCCACATCAGGTGAAAAATCGCCGAAGGAATTTTTTATTTGGTCATCAAATTTATTTATATCACTCATACAGCGATTTTTTGAAGTTTTGTAATTTGTTTTTGTAACATGTTCCGAGCCTTAACAAGTTGGCTCCGGCTGGTTCCGGGTTGTATGCCCAGCATGGTTGCAATTTCATCATGCTGATAGCCTTCAATTACATAAAGGTTAAAAACCAACCGGTACCCATCTGGTAATGTATTAATGAGGTCTAATAAATCTTTTACCGATAAATGGCCATATGCTGATGGATCTTGTGCCTGTTCAAATTTATTTTCATGAATACTTACTTCTTTATTGTACCTGATTAAGGTATATTTTTTTAATGCGGTATTCACCACAATTTTTCTAATCCAACCCTCAAACGACCCTTCAAATTTGTACTGATGAATTTTGTTGAATACTTTAATAAATGCATCCTGTAAAATATCTTCAGCATCGGCATTGTTACGTGCATATCTACAACAAACACCCAGCATACGGCTGCTGAACCGGTTAAACAGCTCCTTTTGGGAAGCGGCATCTTCCCTGATACAGGCTTTTATTAATTGTTCTTCAGTCAAAATCTGGCTGCTGGTTTACATCGGGTTGCATATTTACAGATACCCTGTTACCTACATACGCTGCCCGGTAAATTTTATTGCTTTAAAAAAATAAATGCTTTTATGAAAACATACAATTTGACGCATTCCGTCAATAAAGTAGTTAACATCAAAAAGTTCAGTCCTAAATTTAAGTAATATTAATAGAAGGTTGCTAGGGAAGGATACAATATTATAATTAGGGCAATCGGAGAAATTACCAAATACATCTAGTTTAAAAGGATTGAATTAAATGAAAAGTTGAGGAATAGTAATTTGCCATCAACTTTTCATTTAAAAAAATTATTCAGCTTTTTTTGCAGGAACTGCATTTTTCTTTGCTGGTTTTGCCGGCCTGGTTTTACCAAATGATCCTTTGGTAATTTTACCTTTTTTTGTTTTTATATCTCCACGTCCCATAATAATTGATTTTTGTTTTTTTTGTAAGATGAAAAAAGCAAGATGTGAAATCATCTTGCTTTTTAATGAGGTAGAGCAAAGACTACATTTTTGCAGACAATTCTTTTCCTGCTTTAAATTTAGCTACTTTTTTAGCTTTAATTTTAATTACAGCGCCAGTTTGAGGATTACGTCCGTTACGGGCAGCTCTTTTAGAAACCGAAAAAGTACCAAAACCTACCAAGGTAACTTTACCACCACCTTTTAAAGTTTTAGTAACTGCGGTTACAAAAGAATCTAAAGTTGCATTAGCTTGAGTTTTTGTAATGCCTGCATCTTCTGAAATTTTAGCGATTAATTCTGCTTTGTTCATAGTTGTTTTTTTGAAATTTTATAAGAGAAACAAATATAGAGGGTTTTTAATTGTAACAAAATTTTTTTATAACAAATTCAATTTTTATAAAATCGCTGAAATGCATATAGGGTAAGGGATTTATGCAATATGTAAACTTTAAAAAGGATGTCTTTTTTATGCCGTTATTTAATGAAACTCAGTGCCAGTAAGGCTTTCGATTAAAATGCCTTACAATTCAATCTGTGTGCGGCTTGTAGCGGAATATACAATCCAGTTTTAATTAATCAAAACTAAAATAAATTGTTTTGCACAATTAGTTAATAACTTTCATTACACTTCTAAAGGCTATAAATTGATCCCCCCATTTATCAAAACTTTTTTGCCGCATTTCTACAGAATGGTTTTCAATATAATTATTGTACAAACCTTTGCTTTCAGCAAAATACTGCACTGCATAAGTGGGGCCTTCGCTGTCATCCACTTCCATTAATTGTAAAATAATAGCTTTGGTAAAACAGCCGGTTTTTATTATTTCGGGAATATGTTCGGCTTGTAACCATTGCAACCAATCTGTATGGATAGCATGGGTAACTTTTATGGTAACATTATAAACAATCATGCGGTTTTATTTTTATCAACTTCCTTCATCATTTTAAAAGTAAAGAAAAGTAAAATTAGTAATGCGGTTATAATGGAAGGCCAAAGTATCCAGTTATAATTTATAATGCTTGTATTTGATGGTTTGTTTTCATTAATAGCTAACAGCTTTCCACTCTGTAAAATCAAAATACTATCGGGCATTTTTGCAGTTAAATTTGATAAATCATAATTAGGCAACATCGCATTTTTATTATCAACTATCAATTTATAATTTCCGGCATTTTCCAGATAGGTAGTGATGTATTTATTATTAAAACTGGTTTTTACTTCAGTTACAGTAAGCGGCAAATTGTCTTCATTGTTGATCAGTAAATAAAAAACAGCAGCCTTTGTAAGCGGCACTTTAAATTGAAGTGAACTGTTGTTTGAAATGATAAACGACTGTATTAATTGACCTGGATTAGCATAGGAATGATTTTTATCTGAGGGAATATACACCTCAACTGTACGATGAAAATATTTTACAGCACTTAACTGTAAACTGATATAATCAAACTGGTAGGGTAGCTGCTGCTTAATTGTAATATAGGAGATTTTTGCACTGTCTTTTTGTTGAATAACTGCAGCTGGATTTGCAATTATTTTATTTAATGGATTGTTGATTTCGGCTACATTTAAATAGGTTACCACTCCCTTAATATCAAATGGGTTGTTGTTTTTATTATGAATTACCAGTTTAAGAAACTTAAAACTATTTGTTGGGTAATTAATTTTAAAAACAGTAGAAATTTCTTTTTCATCGGGCACTGGGTTTAACAAAATACTATCGTTAATTACAAACCAGTTTTTGTTATCATCGCTTCCATTTAAAGTGCAAAAACGTTCGGCAGCTGTATTGGTAATACGCAAGCCAATATTAGCAGATTTATTTTGCGAACTCTCAATAATAACTACAGTAGCATTGTTTGAATTTTCAACAATCGAATATTTTAAATCTATCAATACAATTCCATCTGATTTTTCACTGGCGGGTATATGCAGTAAATGCGGAACCCATTTTTCGGCTGCATTAATAATTCTAACATCACTGAAATTTGTTTTTACATGTGCATTTATTTCTGGCGTTAATTCAATATTATAAAACCCGGAAATTTGTACACTATCCAGTTTACTGTAAAATTTATAACCAGCTGTTTGAGCATTACAGCAAATACAAATCACAGTAAATAAAAAAAGACTAATCGATTTTTTCTTCATTATCAATAATTATTTTTTTCAAACGCTGGTACATAAACGAAACCACCAACAACAAAACACCCAGCGAAAAGAAGGCTGCAATCTTGCCGGCGGCAGGAATATTTTTAATATCGAAAATAAATAGTTTCAACAAGGTTAAGGTAAACAGGCTGAGGGATATAATTCGTAAGCTGCGGTATTTATAACGCATGCCCAGCCACATAAATGCAAAGGAGCAAAGTCCCCATAAAATGGGTAAGCCTGTTTTTATATAAATGCGTTGAATATTTTCGAGTGAATTATTAGCGGCATAAAAAATAGTATTAACAATAAATGAACTTCCACACTTAAAAAAATAACGGCTATTGTACAAAATGCCCATACAAATAAATTAAAATTATAGGTGCCAACTGTTTTAACTTTTATTAATAAATGTATGGCTCTGTAAATAACAATTGCCATTAAAACAGCCAGCGCCCAATGTGCAATAAAATGCAAGCTGTTTATTTTTGTTATTAATATTTGAGCCTGAATTTCAAAAGTTTCTCCAATGCAAATCAAATATAAAAATATACAGAGTGTATAAATACGGGCTGTATTATACCAAGCCAATTGCAGTAGATTAATTTTTTGTGTAACGCCAATTATGATATTTAGAAATGCCACGATGTACAACAAAAGATAAAGGCTGTTTAAATTAATATCGGGGTAATAAGCATTAAACTGGTAATTTATTTCAAAGGCACCTGCAGCAAATAAAATGATGAGGGCAACTATTCTAAAAACTTTTTTGCCGGGAATAATTTTTGCAGAAATAGCGCTTATGCTTTCATCTTCTTTGCTTCTGATAATGAACAATAAATAAGTTGCGATGGCAACAAAAATTGCTGTAATAAAACCTTTGTTGAAAATGATTGGAATTTTTTCCCAAAAAACAAATACATATAAATTCATCCAGTCCATCAATAAACTAATCAACATCAACAACCAAACCAGGCCTGCAGAATATTGTATGATGCGAATTTTAGATTTAGTAAATAACCAGTACAATAAAACGGCTTCACTAGCCCAGAAAATGGTAATGTAATTTCCCTCTAATTGAATTGGTGCTGTTATGGAAATGAAGGTAAGGGTGATGCCGATTAACAGATACAATACATTGGCATCCACTTTTTGTTTGCGGAAAATAAAATAGGTAATTCCCAAATTAAAAACTGCCATTGCTGCACTGAACATGCCCCTGTATGCGGCAGCATCCATTTTATTTAAACAATAAATTCCTGCTGCAAAAAACAAACTGGTATTGGCCAGCAGTATCCCAAAATCGGAAGCAATAAATTTCTTTTTTTCATTGATGTTGTGAGTAATATTGATGAATAAAAACAACAGGTAAAAAACAACAGCGAATAAAAATCCGTTTCTAAATGTGATGGCAGGGGTGTCGTATTTTAATGAACCCAACCAGAAACCAACCATTAAAACTGTAAAAATAAAACTCAACAAGTTTAATAAGCGCCACGATTTTTTGTAGGCAATTATTAAAAGTCCGCTGTTTAAAATAATCAGGTAGCTGAATAAAACTTTATAATTTCCCTCGCCGGTACTTACTAATAATGGCGCAATAAATCCACCAATTAATGCAATAATTGCCAGCTCTTGTTTATCGTATAAAAAGGAAAGTGCCACCGCAAAAATGGTGATTACAATCATTATTATAAACGCCATCGTTTGGCTAAATAAATGAAATTGTTGAAACGCCAATGTAATAGTAAAGTAAAAAATGGCAATGCCTCCACCAACCAACACTGAGCTGAAACCCCTGTAGGTATTGCGGAATTTGTGCGCCAAGGCAGTTAATACGGCACCACATAACAGGCCAATGGATACCCTTGCAACCGGACCAATCCAATTTTGATCGATGGCATATTTTACAAAATAGCCAATGGCTAAAACCAAAATGGCAATACCAATTTTGCTGATCAGATTTTCGCCGATAAATTTTTCCATATCGGGATGGCGCTCAAAAAATGTTGGCGCTTTTACTGCTGGTTCAATTTTTATTTGTTGAGCAATGGGTTCAGTTTGTGCTTCAATAATTGCAAGGGCTGGCTCAATACTATTTGCAGGCTGTTCTTCTGTTGATGAAACAATTTCTGGATTGGTTGATTCTATTGGGTAAGGTTGGTCATCAGCAATTGTAAAAATACTTTTATAGGGTTGTGGCGCTTCAGCAGGCTTTGAAGTTTGGGGCATTTTTATTGCCGTTTCTTCTGGCTGTTTTTCTACCGTAAATTTCAACAGATGTTTTTGCAGCGATTTGAATTCGCTTTCCAAATTTTGAAGATGTTGACTGAGTTTACCGTTTTGTTTAATGATGATTATCAGAATTGCAATCAGTAAAAAAAAATTAAGTAAATCCATACACCAAAAATTAGTTAAAAGCTAAGATAGCGAAGCATTTGGAATATGGATATTATTTTAATAGAATATACTGTTCAGTTTTTGAGTGATTTACTTTTCATTAATCTCAACATAAATTGGGCAATGATCGCTGTGTTTTATATCGGGATAAATATCAGCATCAATCAATTGTTTTTTCAATGGTTCGGTTACAGTGATATAATCAATGCGCCAGCCCTTATTGTTTAATCGTACGGTTGGAAAACGTTGGCTCCACCAACTGTATCGATGTGGCTCTGGATGAAATTCCCGAAAAGTATCTACCCATCCACTTTTTAAAAATTGAGTCATCCACTCTCTTTCTTCGGGTAAAAAACCAGAGGAATTTTTATTGCCTTTTGGATCGTGAATGTCTATTTCGTTGTGGGCAATATTGTAATCCCCCACTAAAATAATTTTGGGATATTTCTTTTTTAATTTATTGAGATAAGCATGAAATTCTTTTAACCAATCGTATTTAAAAATTTGCCGCAACTCACCGCTGGTGCCCGAGGGGAAGTATGCGTTGATAAGCCGGATATCGCCAAAATCCATTTGTATTACCCGGCCCTCATCATCACTTTCTTTGTGGCCTGTACCCGTTAATATTTGATTGGGTTTTATTTTTGAAAAAATGGCAACACCACTATACCCTTTTTTTTGAGCACTAAACCAATGGTGATGAAATCCCAGCGCTTCCAATTGTTTAAAATCAACATCATCTTCATGGGCCTTGGTTTCCTGTAAACAAATAATATCGGC
>JANPAP010000140.1:0-6368 GCA_031429975.1 Chitinophagaceae bacterium | reverse complement strand
TTTAAAAGTATTGGCTCCAAAAGCACCGATACGGGTACCATTTTGTTTATACTTTGGGAAATTCTCCATCAGGCTTTTAACTCCTCCTGGTGTAAAAAAACAAATAACATCATACTTTTTAGCAATTACATCCTTAATATCATTGCTGATTATTTTGTACAAAACAGGAGTTGCATATTCGCAATTATGTGCTTTTAACCAGTTGGTAATTTCACTATCAAATAATTCTGAACAAGGATATAAAAACTTCTCATTATCCTTATGTTTATTAATTACATCAAACAAATTTTTATTGCTGCCATCGGCACTATAAAAAACTTTTCGTTTACGATAAAGGATGAATTTTTGCAAGTACAAGGCAACGGATTCTGTAATACAAAAATATTTTGTGTCCTGTGATATACTAATTTTTATTTCATCACAAATACGAAAGAAATGATCAATAGCATTGCGGCTGGTAAATACAACAGCGGTATAGTTTGAGATTTCAATTTTTTGTTTCCGGAATTCTTTTGAAGGGATAGCATCCACTATAATAAAGGGATGGAAATGCAGTTCGATATTATGCTTTTTTGCTAAATCGAAATAGGGCGATTTTTCGCCCTCGGGCTTTGGTTGTGCGATGAGTACTTTCTTAATCATTGTAGATTTAGATTCCAATTTTTTAGCCCCTGTTTTCACCATGCATTTTTCTTTACAATCGTTTAGCAAAGTTAGAGGTTTTTATTTAATAAAATCAACAGGCCCTTGTATATGAGTAAAAGTGGCAATAACTCTACTCCAATGATGTACATAAAAAAATGAAACCGCCCTACTTTTATTTGATTTTGCAATAACCCATAAGAACGTAAAAAACGAAAAAGAAACAACAACCCAATCATCAACAACGAAATTAAAACAGCAGCATTTTGCAATGCTAGCGATGAAAAGGCAATAACAATTACCAAGGGCAATAATAAAATACTTAAAATTTTATTTATTAAAAAGATGATAAATAAATAAGTATTCACAACTTCTTTATTACCGGTAACCCACCCGGTAAATTTTAGCAGTAGGTATTTAATAAAATAAATTGCCGCTAAACTGATAATACAAAAACTTAAATTCAAGGTTCTATTGAAAGTCGTTATCCAATTATAATGCAATAGCAACAAGTAAATAAAAATACCCCCGGTTAAAATAAAAAGTATATTAAAAAACAGCGAAACCTGTTTTGCCTGTAGTAACTGATCGGTTAACTGGCTTTGTCTAAGTGAAGTATTAAAAAACACCCTGAATAAATTATCAAAATAGCGGCTATAAAAGAAACGTAAAAACGCAAGGCAAAAAACGATTCCTGTTAATAAATAAAAAAGTAAATTATCCGACTTTGCATTCCGTTGAATTGTAACAATTGAAACAGGTTCGGCATTTGTTTTTATTAAAACATTGGCTTGTAATATTCTTTTTAAACTTTGTTCATAAACCGACGCTACTGTTTTTAATTGCATCGAATCTTTTAAAACTGCTAAACTATCTGCCCTAATTAACAGGGAATCTTTTATAACAATTCCTGTATCCTTTGTAATAATTACAGAATCCTTTTCGGGCATTTGAGCTGCCAGTAAAACAGGTGACACAATAAATAATAATAAATAAAAACCCTGTTTCAATTAAATAAATTTATGCTGCAAAAATAGATTGATTTTATCTAGAAATAATTTACATAGCCAAAATGAATTTTTGATCCCTTTCCAAAATCAAAATTAACATCATCTCTTTTACCCACTGCATAAATTAAATTCAGCAATCCCAATTTGGTTTCAAAAACCATCCCAATACCGGCACTGATAAAATTATTGGAGGTATTAATATACTGGTACTTATTTTTTACCCAAGCGGCATCTGTAAATGCAAATAAATAAGAATTCAGTCCCAATAATTGCCGGAACTCAGCAGTAGCAACAACATACCTGGTTGCAAAAATACTTTCTTCATCAAAGCCCCTTAATAATTTAAAACCTCCAATCTGAAAAAGTTCATTTCTAAAAATATTGGGGCTGCTAATGAGTCCTGCATTCAAGGTTGCTTTTAAAGTGCCCACTTTCCCTAAAGGGAAATAATGCGACCCTATCAATTTTGTTCGAAGCTGATAGGTTTTTAATTTTAAAGAATCGTAAAGCGATGCATAATTAAAAGTTGAATTGCCAATGCTTACAATATCATTGTTTTTACTGATAGTTCGTAAACCAACGCTGCTGATGATTTTTATTTCATTACCAGACCGAGGGTTATTGCGGTAATTGGTTTTACTCCAATCATAATCAATACCAATATTGGAAACATTTACATCAATATTTGCAGGTAAGCGTTTGGTTATTTTAACCAAATTAGTGTCTACCCCCGATGCCAGTAAAATGCTGTTTTGTTGTTGAAAAAATATTTTGCCCGATTGGTTGGCACTCAGTAAATATTGTAAACCCAATTGTGTATTTACTTGTAAAAAACTAGAATCTTTTTTGAATAAATTAAATGCAACATCAATACCAAATGCCGATTTAAAAATAAAGGGTTGTTGGTAACCGATATTTAACCGGGGCGATTGAATTTGCAATTGTTGCCAGTTTAATAAAATGGTTTCGGCTTTACCTAAGGCATTTTTTAAATTAAGATTTACATCGCCGGTTATTTGTAATTTATTGGTTTGATTATTTGCCGGTAAAAATCCAATTAAAAAATTTAGCTGGCTGCTCGGCTTTGGTTGTAGATATAAATTTAAAACAGCACCGGTTCCCAGCAATTGCAATTCGGATGGTTGTTGCTCTTGCAGAAATGGAAGTTCCATCAACTTTTTTTCTACCTGATCCAATTTATCTTTATTATAAATACTGCCATTTACAATACCCAGATAGCGTTGCAAAAAATGACTGGCAATTTTTACTTTTCCATTTACCCTGATACTATCAATATGATATAATGGTCCGCTGTTAACTTTTAATATTGCATTGATTGTTTCATCCTGTAGCCGGATACTATCCAGATAAACTGCCGCAAACGGATAGCCGCTTTTTTCATAATAATTTAAAACCCGTTCTTTTAATACCTGCACTTGTGTAGAATTAAACGGTTTGCTTGTAAAATTTTTTGAAAAAAAACCACTTTCATCCAACGCTTTTTTATCAATACTATCCGTATTTAACTTCACCCATTTTTGTTGCAACCCCAGGTAAAGTTGTATGGTTGCAGCTGCAGAATCAAAATTTACAGCATCAACTGATGCAGCCAGGTAACCCTGTGTATTTAGTATGCCGGGTAATTTATTTATATAATCTGCACAAAATAATTGCGATTTAAAATTGGTTTGCAAATGCAATTCCTGCCCAGTAAACAAACTATCTTTGTCAATAAATTTTATTGTCAATTTATATTGATTGGTAGAAACATCCTGACAATATGCTTCCGGAAAAAATCCAGCTCCAATAATAATTGCAGTATAAATAATTTTAAGAAAAGTATTTTTGGGGATTGTCATCACTGGTGTCAAATCTAAATCTAAAATTGTAAATCTGTAAGCTTTGTCTGGCATTTATATCCATATTCCATTTTGCAAGCAGGCTTGCCATTATTGCAATTTTCATTTTTCTACTTCATTAAAACAAAAAGATGCGCTGGTACAAGGCATCCTGAAAGAAATATTTTTAACCACCCCATTCTCGGCAAATGAAAATATTGAAACCATTTATTTTGGAGGCGGTACTCCCAGCATTTTAAATGTTGCTGATTTAAAAAATATTTTAGAAGCGCTTACAACTAAATTCAACATTTTACCCGATGCTGAAATTACGTTGGAAGCAAACCCTGACGACATCGATTCTTTTAAACTTACTGCATGGAAACAACTTGGCATTAATCGGTTAAGTGTAGGCATTCAATCTTTTTTAGAAGATGAACTGGTTTGGATGAACCGGGCACATAATGCAGCAGAATCTTTACACTGCATCGACCTCATCAATGCAGCCGGTTATACCAATTATTCAGTGGATTTAATTTATGGCTCACCCTTATTGAGTAACGAAAACTGGATAAAGAATATTGATACTGTTATACAAAAAAACATTCCGCACATTTCCTGTTATGCACTTACTGTTGAACCCAAAACAGCATTAGACAAAATGATTGCACTACATAAAAAGCAACCGGTAGATGCGGATAAACAAGCCGAACAATTTTTACTGTTGATGGCAAAAATGCAAGAAGCCGGTTATGATCATTACGAAATAAGTAATTATGCATTGCCCGGTAAAAGAAGCAAACATAACAGCAGTTATTGGCAGGCAAAAACTTATTATGGATTTGGACCTTCGGCACATTCGTTCAACCAACATACCAGGCGATGGAATATATCCAACAATGCAACATACATAGCTGCATTGCAAAATAATTCTATCCCCTTTGAAGAAGAAAAACTCACCACAACACAACAACTGAATGAGTATATCATGACGGCATTAAGAACAATGGAAGGGCTTGATCTTGAAAAACTACAAATCGAATTTGGAGAAAAAAATACGTCACAAATTTTACAGGCTTGTAAAAAATGGATTGCAGGAAATAAATTAGTTATTACTACCGAAGGAATTAAATTAACTACCGAAGGAAAATTATTTGCCGATGGAATTGCAGCAGATTTATTTTTTTGAATGATGCAAAAAATGGCCAACTCTTTTTATCAACTCAACAGATAAAAGAAATGCCAGCATGATAAGGATGCCTGAACTACCAAATATGCAATATGAAAAAGGCATTGTTTTTATTTATACACTAAGTTATCAAAAAACTAAAGCAAGCTTTGCTCAATTCTGTTAAATCCCTCAGCAGCCGGAAGATTTTCCCAAAGTATCTGATAAACCGTTGTTGCAATTGGCATTTCGGCTTTAATGGTTTGATTTAGGATATACATACACTTACTGGCATTATAACCTTCGGCAACCATACTCATTTCTATTTGTGCCGACTTTACGGAATACCCTTTACCAATCATGTTTCCAAATGTACGGTTACGGCTAAACAACGAATAACAGGTTACCAATAAATCGCCCAGGTATACACTTGCTGCGTAATTGGTAGAATTTGGTAAATTATAATTAATCCCTTCCGAAAAAATTTCGGCTGGTAATTTACTATGATCAATACTACCTACTTCAATATTTTTGTTTCCCGATTTTTTTAAGAACCCCGCCATTTCATCAGCACTGTTGGCAATTAATACACTCAAAAAATTATCACCATAATCTAAACCATGTGCTATACCTGCGCCAACAGCATAAATATTTTTTAAAATTGCAGCAAATTGAACGCCGTAAATATCATTGTTTTCAATAGTATTAATGTAGTCCGTTTTAAAATGCGATGCAATTTTATGAGTGGTAATTTCATCTACCCCAGAAAAAGTGAGATACGATAATTTTTCAGCAGCAACCTCCTCTGCATGGCAAGGACCAAGCACAGTGAAATAATCATTTAAAGAAAAATCAAATTCATTTTTTAAAAAATCATTTAATAACAGATTGTGTTCGGGCAATACCCCTTTAACTGCACTGATAATTTTTTTACCGGAAAAAATATTCTTATCTAAAGACATTAAAGTTTCAGCCACATAAGCAGATGGGATGGCAATGATAATACAATCGGATGCCAGAATAACCTCTGAGGGATTGGTAGTTAATTTTAATTTTTGGGTATCAAAATAGGCTGTGCTAAGATAATGTGGATTATGCCTGCGTGTCATTAATTGTTTGATGGCATTTTCATTTCTGTTCCACCAATAAATGGTATTACCATTATCGGTTAAAATTTTTGCAATTGCTGTACCCCAACTTCCACTTCCTAAAATTCCAAAAGTCATTGTTTTTTATTTACCGATGATTGATGCTGGATGCTTGATACTTGATGCTTGATACTTGATGCTGGATACTGGATACTGCCTTTTAACTTTTGGCTTTTGACTTTTAACTTTTGCCTTTTACTAAAGCCCTAGTTTATCAACAGCTAGCTGAGCCGCAATCTGGCTGGCATCTTTTTTATTGTAACCCTTTCCTTCAGCAACTAACTCCCCATCAACCGTTGCACCAATCGTAAATAATCTTCTGCCATTTTCAAATTTTTCACCCAGCGTTTCAAATTCCAGCGCCTTGCCATTTTTATTTGCCCAGCCGTATAATTTATTTTTTATGTTGATTTCAATTGCTTCCAAATCATCGATAAACATGTGTGTGGAAATAATGTATTTCTCAACCCATTTCTGTGTTTTTTTATATCCCTTATCCAGATAAACTGCTCCTATCAAGGCTTCCAGGGTATTACCAAATATCTGTGAAATTTTAAGGGCG
>JANPAP010000139.1:0-6936 GCA_031429975.1 Chitinophagaceae bacterium | reverse complement strand
TTATACGCCCTGGAATCGGTATTGCGCCATTTAGTTTTTCAAAAGACTCTGGAGTAATCTATCAGGTTGCTGATTCATTTATCAATTTGCTGCCCGGCTTATATTATATGAGGGTTAAGGATGCTGTTGGTTGTTACTTTGATTTAAATTCAACTATTGGTATAGGACCGGGTGTTTCCGCAACTGACAGTACTGTAAAATCGGCCTGCAGTACTGCAACAACTGGTAAAATATTTATACGCCCTGGAATCGGTATTGCGCCATTTAGTTTTTCAAAAGATGCTGGCCTTACTTTTCAAACGGCAGATTCATTTATTAATCTTTTGCCCGGAACTTACCAGTTAAGGGTTAAAGATGCAGTGGGTTGTACCTACAACTTTTCTTCAACTGTAGGATTTAATCCCGGCATTAATTCAAATTTTGTAAAAATAAATTCGGCCTGCCTTGGAGTAAGTACGGGTAAAATTGTAGTACAGCCTACTGCTGGTATTACCCCTTTCAGTTACTCACTTAATGCAGGCTTAAATTATCAATTGCTAGATACTTTTAAAAATTTGGCTTCAGGAAATTATACAATTCAAATCAGGGATGCAGTAGGCTGTATTTACATTTCACCATCACAACAGGTTAATAACGATCCGGGAATTACAGCCAATTACAGTTTAGTAAAAGCCGCTTGTGCTGGCTCTGCAACAGGTGCTATCATTGTTAAACCAATTACAGGATCTTATCCTTTTAAATATTCTTTAGATGCAGGATTAACATTCCAATACGATAGTGTTTTGCGGAACCTAGCATCAAATGCATATTCCATTAGAATTACCGATACAATGGGTTGTATATTAAATTCGCCTGTTCAAAACATAAGCAATAATCCCGGCGTTCTTACAAACCCTTCCACCATTAATAATGCTTCCTGTGCAACAATTCCAAATGGTGCAATCACTGTAAATGTTACAGCTGGTATCGCTCCCTTTACTTTTACACTTAGTTCAGTTCCTCCTTCAAATCCACAAGCAAGTAATATTTTCTCCGGATTATTTTCGGCTTCCTATACTATCAACATTAAAGACAGTGCTGGTTGTTTAACTTCTATAACACCAGTAATTGGCAATAATCCAAAAGTAAAATTTGATTCATTAACCGTTATCAGGCCTACATGTTTTGGCTTATTAAATGGTACCGCTTCCATTCATTCATCATTAGGCGTTACGCCGTATACCTATGCATTAGATTCAAGAGCATATCAATCCAACAAATTATTTAATGGCATCGGTGCCGGTAGCCATACACTTTATGTAACAGACGCCAATGGCTGTATAATTGATACAACCATTACCGTTAGTGAACCCTTGTTACTTACCAATTCAATTGTAAGTACCAAAAAATCTACTTGTACCGGTAACCCCGATGGACAAATTGTGGTTGCGGCAACAGGTGGCACTTTACCTTATCAATATACAATTGACCAAAATGGATTGGCAGGCTATCAAAGTGCTGCTATCTTCCCGGTTATTTCTGGAACTTATAAAGTAACAGTTCAGGATGCAAAAGCTTGTAAAGCCAATGTAAATATTGTGGTAGATTCTGTATTTAGTATGTTCCTTGACCTTGGTCCTGACACTACTATTTGTGTGGGACAAAGCATCGTATTAAAAACAATCACGAATGCAGAAACCAGTATTTTTAAATACAGTCCATCAAAATCACTAAATGATTCAACTTTAAAAAATCCAACTGCAACTGCACCGGATACTACTAAATATAGATTGGTAGCAACATGGGGAATTTGCCAGTTAAAGGATAGTATTATTGTAAACGTATTACACAAGCCCATTGCCAATGCCGGTAAAGACACCGCAATTTGTTATTTAACAACTGCTCTTTTACATGGTACTGCATCCAATTTATCAGGACCGGTAAAATTCTTATGGAGCCCTGGTTCAAAATTGGCAAAAGCCGATTCTGCAATCACATTGGCCAGCCCCGACAGCACCCAGATTTACTTACTAACGGTAACCGATAACTACGGCTGTAATTTTTCAGTAACGGATGAAATGGTAGTTACCATGCAGCCACCAGTACCTGCTTATGCCGGCAAAGACAGCAATGCAGTTATTGGAATTCCTCACCAGCTTTTTGGCACCGGAGCCGGACCTGGTGGCAGTTATAATTGGACCTGGTCTTCACCTCTAACCGGCGTTGCAATAAATAATGCAATGCTTGCCAATCCAAAAGTTACCATTCAAACTTTACCGCCATTACAAAATGGCTATCCGGATAACTATTACGATTTTTATTTAAAAGCAACTGATTTTGCAACCTGTGTTGGAAGAGATACGGTACGTATTCATATTTTTAAAGGCCCTACTTATTATTGCCCAAATGCATTCTCACCAAATAATGATGGCACGAATGATATCTTCAGAGCCATACCAGTTGGTGTTGAAACTACAGAGTACTTCAGAATTTACAATCGCTATGGACAAATGATTTTTGAAACCAACCGCTTTATGCAAGGCTGGGATGGAAGATATATGGGGCAGTTACAGCCAACAGGAGCTTATGTGTGGATGATAAAAGGAAAAGACAGAACCGGCAAAATTGTTGAACTGAAAGGTACCGTAATGTTAATCAGGTAAACCAGCTAATCTCTTTTTATAAAAAAAATCCGAAGTAAAAACTTCGGATTTTTTTTATGCTTCATTTTATTTTTAGATTCCTGCCAGAAAATTTCCTTCAATATAATCCACTACTTTAACCAGGCTCCCGGTTTCTTCATATACTTTCAATTGCCTGTCGGCGCCGGTACCATGTTCTAAAATTTTATGAACATAATTAATTGCATGGCGGCTTCCTAATTGCGGTACAACATCATCAACAAAATCGAGCAGCTCATAAATTAATACCCGGGTATTCACTTCGCTTTCTTTTCCAAAATCTATCAGGTTACCATCAATTCCGTAACGGCTGGCACGCCATTTATTTTCATTAATCAATGGCCTCGAATACATCATAAAATTTAAATTCTGGTTTCTCAGCTTATACAATTTAGCGCACAATGCCTGAAACAATGCAGCAATGGCAATGGTTTCATGCACCGTCATTGGGATATCGCAAATCCGAAATTCAACAGTATTAAAAAACGGATGTACCCTTATATCCCACCATATTTTTTTTGCATTATCAATGCAATTGGTTTTAACCAATAGCTTGATATAACTTTCATAAGCTTCAATACTGTCAAAACAATCCGGTATTCCTGTACGTGGAAATTTATCAAAAACTTTTGTACGGTACGATTTATAGCCGGTTGTACGGCCTTCCCAAAAAGGAGAATTGGTACTTAAGGCATACACATGCGGTAAAAAATAACGGGCTGAGTTTGCGATATGAATGGCCAGCTCCCTGGTTTCCATACCAACATGAACGTGTAGCCCAAAAATTAAATTACTTCTTGCAGCCTCTTGTAATTCATTTACAATTTCGCTGTACCGGGCATGGTCGGTAATGAGCTGGCTTTCCCAATGACTGAAAGGATGAGTGCCCGAAGCGCCCATTTTTAAACCCAAACTATCTGCAATACCACTGATTGTTTTACGAAGGGTTGATACATCCATAAACGCCTCATCTACATCTTGGCAAATATCGGTTCCCACTTCCACCACAGCCTGGTGCATTTCGGCCTTTACTTTATCCATGATAATTTTCTGACCCTCCTGAACAATTTTTTGCTCATGGCTTTTCAACTCACGGGTTACTGGATCCAACACCATATACTCCTCCTCAACACCAACTGTAAAATTTTTGAAAGACAAATTTGCCATACGATTTATACTTTATATTTTTTGCGACAGATAAAAAAGTCAAAAGTCAAAAGGGAAAACCCAAAAGTAAAAAGTCAAAAATCAAAAGTCAAAAATCCTATTATTACTTTCAAAAAATACTGTACCCAACTTTTTACTTTTGAATTTTGAATTTTGAATTAATTCTTAATTCTTAATTCTTAATTTTTAAATCAACGGCTGCTTTGCTGCACTCCTTTTAATATACTCACCCCAGGTTAAATTATCCTCACCCTCTTTTTGTGCCAGCGCTTTTTCAATAGCATAAGTAGCGGCGGTTTCCACCACCCACTCAAAATTTTCTTCGCCTACGCTGCTGCGTTCTGCATCGGGTGCAGGGTTACAAAAATCAATGGCATAAGGCACGCCATCTCTTATCGCCAATTCAACCGTATTAAAATCATACCCTAAATAGTGATTTATTTTTAAAACAATTTCTGTCATCTGTTTCAACCGTTCTTCCGTTGGTTTAAAATCGGCTACATACCGTAACTGGTGTGGATTACGAGGTTCGTAACTCATGATCCGAACATATTTTCCGCCGATGCAATAGCAACGGTAATATTCATCAAACACAATTTCTTCTTGCAACATCATTACCAACTCGCCTGTTTCACCATGCTTCTCAAAAAAATCATCAATGCTTTCCAGTTTGTAAACACTCTTCCAACCGCCGCCGGCAAAGGGTTTCATGTATGCAGGAAAGCCGATATAATTAAATATGCCACCCCAATCTAACGGGTACGATAAGTTGCTGAACGATTCGCTGCTGGTATCAACCGGTAAATCTCTGGAGGGAAGAATAACGGTTTTTGGAACCGGCACATCAATTTTAGTTGATAAACAATTATTAAAAAATTTTTCATCTGCACTCCACCAAAATGGATTATTAATTACAGCCGTACCACAAAGCGCCGCATTTTTTAAATAGGCCCGGTAAAAAGGAATGTCTTGCGATATGCGGTCGATGATCACTGCATAACCTGAACTTTCGCCCTGAATAACTTTTTCGATATAAACTGGTTCGGCAACAACGCCTTTTACTTTTTTACTGTTCACTCTTTCTACAAAGGCTTCGGGAAAGCTTCTTTCCTTTCCAAATAATATTCCGATCTTTTTCATAATCTTGGGGGTTTATAATTGAAACTGTCAGTTAATGGTTTTACCAAATATATTTTTATAAGGCTGATTTTCCAAATATAAATTACAGGTAGTTAATTGAAAATTATTGAAAATGTAAT
This sequence comes from Chitinophagaceae bacterium, assembly GCA_031429975.1. Lineage (GTDB taxonomy): Bacteria > Bacteroidota > Bacteroidia > Chitinophagales > Chitinophagaceae > Ferruginibacter. The sequence continues at coordinate 1,850 of JANPAP010000139.1, read as the reverse complement.
TTTAAAAAATTGTAGTACTACTTATCGGGTAACTCTATACAAGTTTTCTTAATTTTGAAAAATATGCTAACGGATAAGATCCCCAATATCTCTATAAACAACCATGTTCTTCCTTCCAAATTTTTAAAAAGAAATGTAAAGGTTGATTGTTATTTACCCCTAAACACGGTAATTAATACCGACCTGAGTTTGTTGTTGATAAATGATGGCCAGGATTTAGTTTCCATGGAATTTGAAAAAATACTGGATTCACTTTATGATCAAGACAGCATTACACCCATATTTTGTGTAGGCATGCATTGTTCTGCAGACCGTAAAAACGAATATGGCACCGCCAAAATTTTAGATTATAAAGGGCGTGGCGCCAAAGCCTCCCTCTATACACAATTTGTTATGGAAGAATTAATTCCCTTTATCAGAGAAACCTATGCAATACCATCCTTTAAAGAAAAATCATTTGCAGGTTTTTCGTTGGGAGGTTTAAGTGCTATGGATATTGTTTGGAATCATCCAACAGAATTTAGTAAAACAGGTGTGTTCAGTGGCTCATTCTGGTGGAGAGATAAAGACCAGGACGATACAGATTTTGATGAAGAATTAAACTGCATCATGCATCGTCAAATAAGAGAAGGCAATTACAATCCCTGGTTAAAATTTTTCTTTGAAGTAGGCACACAGGATGAAACCGCCGACAGAAATAATAACGGTATTATTGATGCCATTGATGATACCATTAGCCTGATAGAAGCATTAAAAACTAAAGGTTATTTAGCAAATGATCTTTACTACCTCGAACTGCAGGATGGCCGCCATGATGTACCCACCTGGGCAAGGGCCTTTCCGGATTTTTTAAAATGGGGTTGGGCAAAAACCAATTAATCAAACTCAAAAAAAATTATTGTTTCAATAATACAATCCTCGACCGATCAGCCTTAAAAATATTGTCGAAATATTCTACCAGATTTTTGTATTCACTTGCTGGTAAATTTATGGCCTCCTGTTCTTGCAACCTTACCAGTTCAATTGTATTATCCTTTACTTTAAAACTGATACCATAACTGCCGAATTTATTTTTTATGCTTACATCTTTTGGCAAAGATTCTACCACATAACCTTCGGGTAATTTAATAAATATTGAATCGATGTCTTTATAACTATCATCCAATACTACATCAAAATGCCTTTCATCATTCACTTTTAATTTAGATGCTTTATTAAATAGATTGGGCAAAATAAATAATCGCTTGCCCGTAACAGTGGCATAGTTGGGCGAGCTGATATTTAGATTTTCAATCATGGCCGGCAGGATGCCTTTTATTTCCTGATATTCTATTTTATCAATTTTGTAGGTGGGTAAGTTAAGGGTACTGTTTAAATATTTTTCCCGGTCTTCGGGTTTAAAATCATACAGTAATCCATGCTGTGTTTCTTGCTGCTCGCCAGTACTATATGTAACAGCCGCTGCCATTAAATTTCCTTCCGTATCAATGCTGGCAATAATTTTTCTTTGTTGCAAATTATCTTTTGCTGTGTACTTCGGTGTGCTCACCAACATACTCCCCTCTTCCTTTACCAGCAAGGCTTTTCGGTTACCTGTAAAAGATCCGGCAAAGCCTGCACTCTTGGTTTGATCGGTACATTCCAACCAAACAGAATCCTTTCCATTGGGTACACAGGTTACCATGTGATTAAAATAATGTTGCGGAAAATCTTCAAAAATAAAAGGGAAATTATCGCCACCATAAATTAAAGCAGGATAAGATTTAACGCCTGCTTCTGCCAATAGGCTCACCATATAATTGCTGAGTGCCTTGCAATCGCCATACTTTTTTTCGGCCACAAATTTTGCA
>JANPAP010000138.1:0-1995 GCA_031429975.1 Chitinophagaceae bacterium | reverse complement strand
CATTAAAACCAAACCAACCAAACCAAAGTAATCCGGTTCCAATTAAAACATAAGGAATATTTGCAGGCGGAATTTCTTTATGTTCGATATGTGACTTCCGCTGTTTTAAAACGATTGCTCCTGCAAGCGCTGCACATCCTGCAGAAATATGCACAACAGTACCACCTGCAAAATCCAACACACCCATCTTAGCCAAAAAGCCCATTGGATGCCAGGTCCAGTGTGCTAATGGAGCATAAACTAACAAACTGAATAAAACAATAAATAAAATATAAGCTGTAAATTTAATACGCTCTGCAACTGCACCCACAACCAATCCGGGTGTAATAATTGCAAACATTAATTGAAACAATGCAAAAAGTAGCAGTGGAATGGTCATTGTTGTTCCACCTTGCAAAGCAGGGGCTCCCGAAGCAACTCCTTTAAAGAATAAATGTGTAAACGGATTGCCGATAAAACCATGAACGGTTTCACCAAAACAAAGACTATAACCAACCGTAACCCATAACACACTAACTACACCCGCAGCTACCACACTTTTTATCATGGTAGAAATTACATTTTTACGATGCACCATGCCTCCATAAAAAAAGGCCAAGCCTGGTGTCATTAAAAATACCATGGCTGTTGCTACTAAAATCCATGCAACATCTGCTGCGTTAAATTTACCATCATCAAAATTTGGTAAAGTAGGAATAAAGATGGCTGCTACCGAAATAATGGCTAATAATAAAAATGGTGCGGTGTTTCTTACTGATAAATTTTTCATGCCTTTCAAATTAATTTTAATAATATCTATTAAATTACAGGACTAAAATAGATATTTATACAACATGGGCAACAAATAATTCAAATTATTTTTAAAAATATTGATAATGACGAATTTTATCCTATATAAAATCTAATTATTAGTAATTTTCTCATAAAATTACTAATATGTAATTTTTGATAATGTTTATTTCATTATTAAAAATTAACATTCAATTTAAGAAATGAAAGTATTAAGCGAAGAAAACTGTACTTGCAGGATAAATACTATTTACCATCCCAGCCAAAGTATACCCACCGCACATACTATAATTGCAAAGGCACCCAGAATATGGATATATTTCTCCAATTTAACTGAGATGGAGAATGCAATTCCAAAATAACCCAACAATACCAATCCCAACATTGAAAGAATAGTAATACTTGTATAAGTAATTATTAAAATAAATAACCCAAATGGACTGTTTTGAATAGCCGGAAAATATAATAACGGAATTAATGGTTCGCAAGGCCCTAATACAAAAATGAGAAACATGACCCAAGGGGTAACTTTAAAACGCTCCTTTGGCATAACAGACCTGCCATGAACATGCTCAAAAACATATAGACTACCTTCCTCATCCATATCAAAATGTTTATGCGACTTATTTTGTACAATTTTTATCATGCCCCATATCAAATAAAAAAAACCAAATAACAGCATGAGCCATCCAGCTAATCCTCCCCTGACATTTTCTATCCAAACAATTTTTGAAAACGACCAACCAATTGCGGCGGCCCCCAATGCAATTACTACTGAGCTAAGCACATGCCCCAATCCACAAGCGATGGTCCAACCAATTGTTTTACTTAAACCCCAACCCCGGGTTTTTGATAATACTATAAATGGCAAATAATGATCGGGGCCCGATATGGTATGCAGCAGGGCAATTGAAATTGCAGTGAGTATGAGGGCTTGTAACTCAGTTTGCATAAACTGATTTTTTGTAAGAAGCTTGTTGAAAAATTTGATTTACCTGTTTCAAACAATTAAAAAGTTGTTCGGCACCGTTTCCCAACATCCTTATAATTAGTCCATTTAAAGGAGTTGAACTGATACCGAATTCAATATTTTTTTCTGCTGATAATAATGCAACCAATTCTTGTTGTATAATTGACAATTGAAACCCGGTGTGGAAAAGAATAATACTAGCCTGGTGGGTAAATCCCTCTAACTGCCCAATGGCA
>JANPAP010000137.1:0-1948 GCA_031429975.1 Chitinophagaceae bacterium | reverse complement strand
CCATAATGTGCGCCATGCCAGGGGTGTGATACATACATGATTAAAGTTTTAGTTTATAAATTTATAGCCCATCCAGGCAGCAGTAATTCCCAACACAACACTGCCTAAAATATAAAACATACTCAATAGTATTTTGCCCTGTTGCAACAGTTGCAGGTTTTCGAACGAAAAAGTTGAGAATGTTGTAAAGCCGCCACAGATGCCGGTTGCAAGAAATAATTTCCAATTATTATCGATGCTTTCATGCTTAATTACAAAACCAATTATCAGCCCAATAAAAAAACTTCCGATAATATTTATTAAAAATGTAGCTAGTGGAAATAATTTGTTTATAAATAGTAAGCCAACTGCAAAACGAAGCATGCTGCCAATGGCACCTCCTAAACCCACCATAAAAAAATGTTTTATCATGCTTGCGGTTCATTAAAGGTTTCCCGAAAAAGTATATTTTAAATCAACCAGCCATTGGCCATTTACCCGAACCAGTTTTACTTTATTTTTTTCTTCTTTTTTATAACTGTTGCTGTAATTCACAATTGTAGTAGAATCATCTACGTTGCTGATTTCATTTACAATGATATCAGCGTTTTTAAACTGGTCCAATTCTTCTTTTGATTTTGATTGAAAATGTTTTTCAAAAAGATCGAAGTATTGTTTATTGGCATCATCCACCAAAATAAGCGGTTCCGCATCTTTAAAATTATTTTCCTGAATGTCTTTGATGAATGCCCTTGCCACATCAATATCTGTATTGGGTAATTTTTTTTGGGAGTTGCAGGAAAAAAAGATGACAAATACTGCCAGCAATAAATAAAATGGATGTTTCATAATTAAAGTTAAACAACTTTGGTTTATACAAAATATAAAAGCACTCTGTAAAGAATGCTTTTATAAAAATAAAAATATTTTTTTTTTAACCACGACGATCAATTGCCCCATCATTATCCTTGTCTTTGTCGTAAGCCCTGATAATTGCTTTTACTAATTTATGTCTTACCACATCTTCTTCATCCAATTCAATATGAGAGATCCCTTCAACACCTTTTAAAATCCGCAATGCCTTGTCAATGCCACTACGCATGTTTTTGGGCAAATCAATCTGGGTAGGATCGCCGGTTATAATTGCTTTTGCATTGGCACCGATACGGGTAAGAAACATTTTTAATTGCCCGTCGTTGGTGTTTTGAGCTTCATCTAAAATAATAAAAGCATTATCCAGCGTACGGCCTCTCATATATGCCAATGGGGCAATTTCAATGGTACGGGTGGTCATGTAATATCCCAGCTTATCTGCAGGAATCATGTCATCCAATGCATCGTACAATGGGCGTAAATACGGATCAATTTTTTCCTTTAAATCACCCGGTAGAAATCCTAAATTTTCACCAGCCTCAACAGCGGGCCTGGTTAAAATAATTTTTTTAACCGATTTGTTTTTCAACGCCCTTACCGCCAAAGCCACAGCAGTATAGGTTTTGCCGGTTCCGGCAGGGCCAATGGCAAAAACAATGTCATTTTTATCAACTGCCTCTACCATTCTTTTTTGATTGGCAGTACGGGCTCTTACCGTTTTTCCGTTGGGGCCAAATACCAATACTTCATTGGGGTTACGGTCAATAAAATTATCTACTACTGTTTGATCGTCGCCACCCAGTATTTGCTCAAAATAATTTTCACTCATGTGCCCATTGCGTTCAATGTGTTGCACAATCAGATCAATTTTTTCTTTAGCATCTACAATTTGTTCCGGCGATCCACTGAGTTTTACCTGTGTACCACGACTCAGGATTTTTAAAAGGGGAAACTTTTTTTTAAGGATATCAAGTTTGCCATTGTTAACTCCAAAAAACTCAATAGGGTTAACAGATTCGAGGTTGATGATGGTTTCTGTCAATGTACTTTTTGTTTAGGTTTACAAATGTGGTGATGTACTTACTTTTTGAATTAC
>JANPAP010000136.1:0-8348 GCA_031429975.1 Chitinophagaceae bacterium | reverse complement strand
CTATTAATATCTTCACTTCATCCCGGCTTCTGCCACAGAACGAACAGTGTAAAGTACTTTGCTTTGCCATTTTCAAATTCTTGTTTGGTTTAAGTTTCTATTGGGTAGGGTGTGTATTTTTATTGGTCATTTGGTCATCAGTCACTGGTCATTGAGTCATTGACTGGTTTCTTATTATTTTAGAGCCAGGCATTTGTACTACTATTTAGCAACATTGGCGACGCTCCATTCAAATGCTTGCTACTATTGAACATTTTGAACATTACAATAAAATGGCAACTTTGTAAAACCCTGTCAGAGCTTGCCCCGTACTTTTTTGTCGGTGGCAAAAGCCAAGCCCTGACAGGGTTGGTGAGCTCAAAATAAACTAAGCCGTAAGGCAAAGTTAAAAAATCATTATCTCATTGGGTATTATTTTCTTTTTGCAAAACTTTTATTGTAAAAAAATTCCAAACCCATTTCCAGGTTTGGAATCTTCTAATATATCTATTGCCCAATGGCTTATTGACCCCCCATTGACCTAATGACTCATTAAAAAATGATTATAATTTCTCCATTACCCCATCCACAATGCCATAAGCTAGGCTTTCATTTGCATCCATCCAGTAATCACGGTCAAAATCTTTCATCACTTTTTCAAATGATTGTCCGCAGTTATCGGCTAATATTTGAGCACCCATTATCTTTGTTTTTTTAATTTGTTCGGCCATAATTTCAAGGTCGGCGCTGGTGCCTTGTCCACCACCACTTGGTTGGTGTATCATTACTTCGCCACTGGGGAAAATAAAACGCCTGCCCTTAGTACCACCACTCAATAATATGCTACCCATACTTGCTGCCATACCCATACAGATGGTACTTACCGGAGAACTGATGAGTTGCATAGTATCATACACCACCATGCCACTGGTAACCATACCGCCGGGGCTGCTGATGTAAAATGTAATTTCCTTTCCAGGGTCGATAGCCTCCAGGTATAATAAACGGGAGGTAATATCCTTACAACTTTTATCATCTACCACACCCCATAAAAATATTTTGCGTTGCTCAATAAATTTCTTGTCGAACTGCCAACTGCTCATCATTTTTTCCATCGGATTTTCGGGCAATGTGTTGGGTATATCTTCGTCGTCGTTGCTAAAGCGATTGTTATGATAATTCATGCTTTTATTTTTTTAATTATTTTTTTTAATGCTTGTACTTGTTGCTCGTTGCTTGTTGCTTGTTGCTAAATATTGGTTTAACTCTTAATTATTAATTCATAATTCTTAACTCATCATCTTAACTCATTTCAACAGTTGTTCTTTGTTGGGCAGATTCCTCGTTCCTCGGAATGACAGCTAAATTCTTAATTATTAATTTTTAATTCAGCGCTAGTCTTTCTTCGCCTTTCTTGGATTGATGGTGAGTACTTCATCAACAATGCCATATTCTTTTGCTTCGGCAGATGTCATCCAGAAATCCCTGTTGCAATCCGCTGCTACTTTATCAAAATCCTGGCCGGTGTGATGCACAATTACTTCGTACAATTCCTTCTTTAATTTCTTTATCTCATTCACCATTATTTCAATATCGCTTGCCTGGCCGCCTGCACCTGCACTGGGCTGGTGCAACATAATGCGGCTATGCCTTAATGCGGTTCTTTTACCAGGTGCACCTGCACACATTAACACGGCTGCCATACTTGCGGCAATACCGGTACAGATGGTAGAAATATCAGGTGTTACAAACTGCATCGTATCATACATGCCTAAACCTGCATGCACACTGCCACCCGGCGAGTTAATGTACATCTGGATATCTTTTGTACGATCGGTACTTTCTAAAAATAAAAACTGTGCAGTAATGATATTGGCCACTTCATCGGTTACGGGGTAACCCATAAAAATGATGCGGTCCATCATCAAACGGCTGTATACATCCATTACAGCAACATTCATAGGCCGCTCTTCAATAATGTTGGGCGTTAGGTTGGTTACATTGTGTTTAATGTAACCATCTAATGTATTACTGCTGATACCACGGTGCTTTACCGCATATTTTTCAAATTCTTTTCCAAAATTCATTTGTATAATTATTTAGGGATAACAAATATAGTTGATACACAGTTTCAAAAATTGTGCAATTATAAAATTACGACAAAAAGGCGGAAGCATTTTTTAAGGATACAGTTTTAAAACAAAATTGAAGGCTTTCTATTGGGCATCCTGCAATAAAAAAGCCGGACTATAAAATCCGGCTTTAGCTATTTTAATTATTTTATTAATGACTGTGGTTGTGCTGCATGGCAGTTAACTCATCAGGCGTAACTTCTTTTTCTTTAGGTGCAGCCTGGCTTTGCGCCCAGTTAAATAATTTTTCAGTAATCATGCGGCGATAGCTGGCATCAACCTGCTTTTCGTCTTTCATCATTCTGTCAACATAACTGTCTAACCAACTAACATCATCCCCCATGCTCATGCCGCCAAAATAATTCATCACTTCGGCTTTCATAGATGCTTTTAATTCTTCGGTTGTAATATCCAGACTATTTTCTTTTATCAATTTATCGCTGATTAAAGTCCATTTTAACTGACCGCTGAAAACCGGAAATTCTGCCTCTGCTTGCTCAGGAGTTTTTTGTTGCTCGCCACCATTTTGCAACCAACGCTTTAAAAACGACTCTGGAAATTCCATTTTAGTATCATCTAATAAAAAATGGTAAAGCTGGTCGTGTAGCTGGTTACGGCTTTGGCCTTCCCAATATTTTTCAATTTCTTCTTTCAATTTATTTCTAAAATCGGCTTCGGTTGTAACGCCTGCTCCCGGAAAAACTTCAGCAAAAAACGCTTCATTCAATTCTCTTTTTTCTACCAATCCAATTTTAGCAATGCTAAGATTAAAATATTTTTTTGCAGCGTCTTTATCGTCTTTTGCAAAACCCAAATCCTGCAACATCATTTCCAATTTATCATCGGCAAAACTTTTTGATAATTGAAAAACTACCGCCTCGTCTTTCTTTTTGCCCATCAATTGTTTTTGAATGGCAGCCGAAAAATATTTAAGGATCACCGAATTTTCTTTTACAATACCGCCTTCAACAGCAGTGCCTTCCTTATCACTTTCGGTAAACAATACATTCAATACATTTTCTTCATTGTCTATAATTTCGGGTTCAGTCATTTTGCCACCCTTAATCAACATTCTGTCTACTTCTTCCTGTACCATTTCGTCGCTAACCTTTACTTTATGCAAAGTAAGTTTTGCTTTGTTTAGCGCCGGAATTTCGAAACTTGGTTTTAAACCAATTTCAAAACCAAACTCATAATCAGCCGGATTATTAAAATCCATTTTGCGGATATCAGCATCCATTGCTAAAGGCTGGGCAAAAATATCGGGCTTTTCAGTTTGCAGATAACCGAACAATTCTTTTTCTACCGACTTTAAAATTTCGTCGGTAAAAATAGAAGTGCCGTACATTTTCTTCACCATTCCTGCAGGTACCATTCCTTTTCTGAAACCCGGAATATTAGCCGTTTTGCTGAATTCTTTTACTTTCTTTTCAAAAGTTGGCAGGTAATCTTCTTTGCCCACTTTTACAATGATTTTATCGTTTAACAAACCAATGTTTTCTCTTGTAACTGTTGCCATTTTTTTATTGTTTGTAGTATTAAAAAACGAACAAGGAACAAGGAATAAAGAACCCTGAAGTTCATTAATCATGATTCCTTGTTCCTTGTTTACTCTTCGTATTGTCCGGATGATAGGGGTCGAACCTACATGGATCACTCCGCCAGATCCTAAGTCTGGTGCGTCTGCCAATTTCGCCACATCCGGTTAAGGGCAGCAAAAGTAAGGGAAATCTGTAAAATATTGAAACGAAAATATTTTAATAATGCAGATTTTTTTTTACACTGACTGGAATTATAAAATTCGGTAAGAATTCAATGGCCAGGCTTTACAAATTTTTATTAACGGCTTAACGCAGTAAACAATCTAATTAAAATAGAGCAAAACAACCTATTGATAAATTGATATTGCGTATTTTAAATTAAATTCGCCTTTACGCATGGAAATAAACGAACCAATATTAAAATATAACCTTACAGAGGAAGAAGAAAAAAAAGAAATACTCCGGCAGTATCGTGGTTTAATGAAGGCTATCAAACCTAAACTAAAACATGGTGATAAAGAATTGCTGCGGTATGCATTTGAAATGTCTGTTGAAGCTCACAAAACCATGCGGCGTAAAAGTGGTGAGCCATACATCATGCATCCCATTGCTGTTGCAAAAATTTGTGTAGAGGAAATTGGCCTGGGTGTACGAAGTACTATTTGTGCCTTATTGCATGACACCGTTGAAGACACCCATATTAGCCTGGAAGATTTACAAAGAGAGTTTGGAATTGAAATTGCAAAAATTGTGGATGGCCTTACCAAAATAAGTACGGTAATGGATACCAACACAACCCAGCAGGCCGAAAATTTTAAAAAAATATTACTAACGTTAACTGATGACCCAAGAGTAATATTAATAAAACTGGCCGACCGTTTACATAACATGCGTACCATGGACAGCATGAAACGGGAGAAGCAATTAAAAGTTTCGAGCGAAACAGTTTATGTATATGCCCCACTGGCGCACCGCATGGGATTGTATGCCATAAAAACTGAGATGGAAGATTTGAGTATGAAATATCTGGAGCCGGATGCATACCGCTACATTGCCCAAAAACTGAATGATACCAAAAGAGAAAGATCTAGGTATATCAACGATTTTATTAAGCCATTAAAAGATAAACTGGAAAAAGCAGATTTTAATTTTGAAATTGTAGGTCGTCCCAAAAGCATCCACTCTATTTCAAACAAAATGAAAAAGAAAGGCGTTGGCTTTGAAGAAGTGTATGACCTTTTTGCCATCCGGATAATTGTAGATTCAACCATTGAAAAAGAAAAGGAAGATTGCTGGAAGGTGTACAGCATGATTACAGATGAATACAACCCATCAACAGAAAGATTAAGAGACTGGCTGAGCAATCCAAAAAGCAATGGTTACGAAGCTTTACATACAACCGTAATGGGACCCGGAGGTAAATGGGTAGAAGTGCAAATACGAACCAAACGCATGAATGAAATTGCTGAAAAAGGGTTGGCTGCACACTGGAAATACAAAGAAGGTGCAACCGAGGAAAGCCGCTTCGATAAATGGTTTCAGCAAATCAGGGAAGCATTGAGCAACCAGGATTCTAACTCACTCGATTTTTTACAAGATTTTAAAACCTCTTTTCTTACTGAAGAAATTTATGTGTACACACCCAAGGGTGATATTAAAATGTTACCGGTTGGTGCCAGTGCCCTCGACTTTGCTTTTGGGGTACACACTGCCGTTGGCAGTAGATGCATTGGTGCAAAAGTAAATCACAAACTGGTGCCCATTGGCCATAAATTACGCAGTGGCGATCAGATAGAAATTATTACCAGCGCCAAACAAAAACCAAATATGGAATGGCTGAACCTGGTGGTTACTAGCAAAGCCAAACAAAAAATTAAAGACACTTTAAAAGAAGAAAAAAGAAAAGTTGCTGAGGATGGAAAATATATTTTGCAAAAAAAATTAGAAGCATTTGGTGGCGTTATGACGCAGCACAATCTGGATGAATTGGCTGCTTATTACAAACATAATTCTTCGCTTGATCTGTTGTATGATATCGCCATCAAAAAAATTGACCTGAAAGAATTAAAAGAGTTTTCTGCCGCCGGCGAAAAATTAATTTTTCCAAAAGTTATAAAAATTGAGCCCGAGCAAAAACAGGAAACTGAATTTACTAACAAGCCGCTTGATAAAAAAGAAGCTGAACTTATTATTTTTGGTGAAAGCAGCGATAAGATCATGTACACCCTGGCCAACTGCTGTAAACCCATACCCGGCGATGATGTTTTTGGATTTGTAACCACCGGCGAAGGACTAAAAATTCACCGGACCAATTGCCCGAATGCAGCCCGTTTAATGGCCAATTACGGTCACCGGATTGTAAAAACAAAGTGGGCAAAAAACAAAGAAATTTCATTCCTTACCGGTTTAAAAATTATTGGCTTAGATGATGTTGGGGTGATTCATAAAATTACCAACCTTATTAGTGGCGAATTAAAATTCAATATTTCGGCCATGACCATTGAAGCCAAGGATGGCATATTTGAAGGCAATGTAAAAATATTTGTACGTGATAAAGATGAGCTGGATGAATTGTGTAACCGCTTGCTAAATTTATCCGGTATTGAAAGAGTTGACCGGTATGATACGGAGTAATGGGGAGTTAAGAATTAAGAGTTATAAGTTTTAAGTTTTAAGTTTTGTTGTCATTCCGAGGAACGAGGAATCTGCTCATCAAAGAACAACTGTTGAAAATCGTATTTAATAACCAATAGCGTCCTAAATAAAAAAAGGAGAAAGTTGACCATTTTTTTGTTTAAAAATAGGTCAAGTTTATGCTTACGGGTGAAGCATTGATAAGTTTTTTAAAAATGTGTGAATGATGTAACTTATTAAAAAATCTTGTAACACTTGTAGGTCATTAATTGCTCATTTTTACTTACTGAAAATACTGGAATTAGAAATCTAATTCTTAGCCCCCCCTTAAATACATGAGCGAAATAAAAAATACAATCAAACTGCTAAGATTTCCTTTTTCAATATTTTTATTGCCTGTTTCCTTATTTTCTTTTTTCTATATTCAACCTGCTATCAATTATCAGCTATTACTGGTTTTAGCTATTTGGCATCTTTTGGTTTTTCCCTCCAGTAATGGCTACAATAGTTACCAAGATCAAGATGAGGGACCAATCGGGGGATTAGCTTTTCCACCAAAACCTACAAAACTACTTCTGCATTTATCAAATATTCTGGATGCAACAGCGATATTACTTTCTTTTTTGGTAAATAATTATTTTGCATTTTTTGTTGCCGTTTATATTATTGCCTCCAGGCTTTATAGCAATAGAAATGTCCGCCTGAAAAAATTCCCAATCATCGGGTTTTTAGTTGTATTCATTTTTCAAGGCGCCTGGATATTCTGTGCTAATATATTTGCATTGTCCTCTGTTAATTTATTTTCGAACCTATCCGTAATATTCTCTGCTATTGGTTCATCATTTTTTATCGCAACAATTTATCCGCTCACGCAAATATACCAGCACGAAGCAGATCATAAAGATGGTGTGAAAACGCTAAGTATGTTACTTGGTATAAAGGGCACATTCATTTTTTCAATGTTCATGTTTTCCATTGCTACTTTATTTATTTATTTATCATTTCACGCTAACGATGCAATAAATAATTTTTGGCTTTTTAATATAGTGATGCTGCCTTCTACAATTTATTTCCTATTCTGGATGCTAAAATCATTTAAAAATACAGCACATGTTAATTTTAAAAACACCATGGTCATGCTTGTATTTTCATCGTTGCTCAATAATCTCTTCTTTTTAATTTTACTCTTTAAATAATTTCTTATGTCATACCTACTCAACATATCAACTGCAGTTCCCGAATTTAAAATTGGGAAAGAAGACCTAACAAGGTTTTATTTGCAAGCTTTTAATCCGGATGAAACAAAGCACGTTATTAAAAAATTGAATTTATTAAACAATAAAACAAAAATAAATACCCGCTACAGTTGTATTCCTGACTACAAGGGAAATGAATACGAATTATATATCAATGGAGATTTTAAGCCGTCAGTTGAAAAAAGGATGGAACTTTATAAAAACAAGGTACTTCCTCTTGCTTCTAAAGCGATAGATAAACTGATGCGTCAAACCACTATTCAACCTAGTGATTTTACACATCTCATTACCGTTAGTTGCACAGGTTTAATGGCTCCCGGCTTGGAGTTTATGATTGCTGAAAAGTACGGACTTGAGCAAACAGAAAAGTCGGCAGTAAATTTTTTAGGTTGTTATGCTGCTTTGAAAGCACTTAAACAAGCGCATTATGTTGCACAGTCGAACCCCAATGCCTGCATTCTAATAGTGAGTGTTGAACTTTGTTCACTGCACTTTTATCCTTCAGATGTGAATGAAGATATTATCGCCAATTTATTATTTGCAGATGGAGCAGCAGCAGTAATTATTTGCGGGAACAAAAACGAACATGCTAAAAACAAAGTTGTTTTGCAAATTGACGATATTGGTAGCGCTTCCGTTCCCGATACTGCCGGCCTTATGAAGTGGGATATTACCTCTACTGCTTTCAGGATGCATTTAAGTTCTAAGGTAGTTGGTGCTATTAAAAAAAATATTCACGATGTTGTAGCTAATTTTCTGGGAAACGAAATATCGGGAACAGATTACTGGGCGATTCATCCGGGTGG
>JANPAP010000135.1:0-2210 GCA_031429975.1 Chitinophagaceae bacterium | reverse complement strand
GTGTTGTATTAGAGGCTTATGATCAGTATATGCAGCAATATTTTATTGCTACTAAAATTGAAAAAGTAGACTACAATATGAAATTACCCTCTGATAAAATTTTACTTTCAAGAAAAGACTACCTTAAACGAAAATAATGTTTTGAATTATATATTTCCTTTGCCCTCTTTATAAACTTGGTTTGTATTGTTTAATAATATTATTTTGAAAAGACTTTTATTGATAAATTGTATGTTGAAAATTAAAAAATACTTTTTCCATTTATTGGGCATTTTTTTTAGCCTGCCATTATTTTCACAATCCACTTATTTAATCAGCTACCATGTTAATTTATCTAAATTTGATATGCCCACATTTAATCGAGTAGCAAATTTAGCAGACAAAAATTTTAATATTCAAATGTTATTTAATGATACGATTTCGTATTACAGTTTTATAGATGAAAATGAAAGTATCCAAAAGAATTTTGAATCAATACTCAATAAAAGGAAATTGTACCATTTAAATTTTGTGTATTTATCAAAAAAAAAATTGTTTCAGGTTTTATACTTACCCGAAAAAGGGAAGCGGATATTGCAACAAGAAAACTTAATAAGTTGTAACTGGATTGTAGATAGTACGGACAAGAAATTTTTAAATTATAGATGTAGGGAGGCCTATACATTACTGGGTAATTTGGATACTTTATTTGTTTTATTTTCAACTGAACTTACGCAGCCTTTTGGACCAATATACTTACAAGGTGCACCGGGTGTTATTTTAGAAGCGTATAATCAAAAAGATCATTATTATTTTATTGCAAATAAAATTGAAAAAATAAGTTACGAGATGGATTTACCAAAGGATAAAATTTTCTTGAAAAAACTTGCTTGTAAATAAAATTTTCAACTATAAATTAATTCAACAGTATCGTAAGCTCAATTGCTAAATTTTCGTTTCTTTACATCAAACTATAAACTTGAAAATCATCCTCAATAAACAACAATTACAACTTACGCTAAACCGATTGTCGCAGCAGTTGCTGGAAAATCATGAGGATTTAACGGAGGTTGTTTTTATAGGACTGCAGCCAAGAGGAGTAAGGGTGAGTGAACTAATGGTAAATTATATCCGCAAAATCAATCCAACTGAAAAAATTAATTACGGGATTTTGGATATTACTTTTTACAGGGATGATGTAAGAGACGAATTGCATACCGCAAGTGCAACCAATATTCCATTTTCTATTGATGATAAAAAAGTGATTTTGATTGATGATGTATTGTATACCGGACGAACCATCCGGGCTGCATTGGATGCTTTACAAGATTTTGGAAGGCCAAAAATAGTGGAGCTCTGTGTGCTGGTTGATCGTAGGTTTAACCGGGAACTTCCCATTCAACCCGATTATTTTGGAAAGGCAATTGATACCCTTAGTTCACAAAAAGTAAAAGTGAACTGGGATAATGAAGAAGTGATTTTGTATTGAAATTAAATTATAAACTTTAGCTTTGCTTTTTAATGCAACTATCTACCAAACATTTATTAGGCATTAAAGATTTACTCCCCGGAGATATCTCCTTAATTCTTTCCACTGCATCACAATTCAAAGAAGTTTTACAAAGGCCTGTTAAAAAAGTACCAACCCTGAGGGATGTTACTATTGTAAATTTATTTTACGAAAACAGCACCCGTACAAGGATTTCTTTTGAGCTGGCCGAAAAAAGACTTGGGGCAGATACCATCAATTTTGCTGCTTCGGGTTCATCTGTTTCAAAAGGCGAAACGCTTTTGGATACGGTGAACAATATTTTGAGCATGTAAGTGGATATGGTAGTGATGCGGCATAGCGCCAGTGGAGCACCGCATTTTTTGGCCAAACATATTCCGGCTGCCATTGTAAATGCAGGCGACGGTATTAATGAACATCCAACGCAGGCGTTGCTGGATGCTTTTTCTATCCAGGAAAAACTGGGCAGTTTAGAAGGGAAAAAAATTGTATTGATTGGTGATATTATGCACTCCAGGGTTGCACTCAGCAATAATTATCTTTAAAATAAGATGGTGGCAGAAGTCATGGTTGCCGGTCCGCCAACATTGATTCCAAAATATATTAAAGAGGCATTGAATGTACAGGTTGAATTTAATTTAAAAAATGCCCTGGAATGGTGAGATGTTGCCAATGTACTTCGTATTCAACTGGAGAGACAGAACCAGGTACTTTTTTCGTC
>JANPAP010000134.1:0-3493 GCA_031429975.1 Chitinophagaceae bacterium | reverse complement strand
GGGCAAGCCAATCTCTATAAGCACTGTATCAGCAGGTAGTTTCGGCGGCTCACAGGCATTGGTTTCCTTGCAATTTATCTTGTGGAAAATTGGAGCTTGGACAGTTACCAATATGTTTCCCGTACCCAATGTTGATAAATCTTTTGATAATAAAGGCAATGCTTTGGACAAAACGGCTACTGATAAATTAGCGAAAGTTTTCTTGGCTGAATTATTTGAAAGTATAGAAGCAAATAAACTAACTCATAATGCTTAATTTTTTTTTTCAATCAACTTATTTGGAAAAAAAAGCAACCGAACTAAACAAACTCAATGCCTATTTATTATTCGCCACACAACTTTTTCTAAATTCTCACACCCCCGAAAAATTTTCCCTCCCTTCCTTTTTTTAATAAAATTATTTTTCCCATCACACGAGTTTACAGTGAACACGAACGGTTGTGCATCTAATGTAAATCGCTTTGAACAAAGTGTGTGCGGACTTCAAACGACACCGCTTCGGACAGACAGCAGAGCAGCAGGTAACAAGGGGTTTAAAGAAATTGGGGGTTCAGTGGTAAATTGTAGCTTTGTGCATCTAATAAAGTTCAGTGGTAGGTTAACAGATTTGTGCTCCGAAATCCCCAACTTCTTAAACCCCCAATCCGTTGGCTGCCATAAACAGATCAAAAAAAAATCACAATGAAAAAATACATTACGCTCTTCACTACATTGACAGCGCTTATCATTTCTTGCCAGAAAGAGATTGGTTTAGATAGTGAAACTAGTCCCATTCCTAATCCAAGTATTACTGACACAACATTGTTAAGAAAGTTTATACTTTTAGATACAACCCTGGCAGCGCCAAACGACACTATTTATAAATACAGTTTCTACTACGATAACTTAAAACGCTGTACAGTGTTAAAGGGAAATGACGGTATAGATTCCTTTGCTGTTTTCAATATTTTTAATGGAAATGACACTTTAATTACTAAAAGAAAAATTTATGATTTCAGTTCAGGAGACTCTACCATTGAATATTTAACTTATTCCCCAGCAGGAAAAATTTTGTATGATTCAATAAAGGAATATTCTCTTTCAATTTCAAACTTCTTTCTTGATTATCAAAACACCACAAATCAAAATGGAATAATAGCTGTTAAATCTAACGGCACTCAATTTGAGTATAATAAATTTTCTACCCTGAGAGATAATAATGGGAATATATTAAATGTAAAAGATTCTCTTTCTGTACTAAGTGGTATCAATTATTTGCTTAAAGAAACTGCAAATTCAACCATTTCATATGACACAAGAAAAAATCCCTTTTATAAATTGGTGCCAAATTTTTTGGTAAATGTGCAGCTGGAGTCTTCTACAATATTTACATTTATACCATTCCAAAGCTTGCCACAAAAGAATAATATTTTAACTGAGACAAAATTTTTCAATCCTCAAACTTCAGGATTAGATAATGTCAGTAACACTTATCAGTATATTTATAATTTAAATAATTACCCTGTTATAGTACGAGTTAGAGATATTTTAAACAATAAAAATTATAAAGGAATTTATGTTTATTAACAGAACTGGAGCCAATATTTAAAAACTTTGTGGCAGCCAGTAAGGGGCACTTATTTTAATATAGACCTTAGAAAGCTTGAGAATAAAATTCTTATGCCTTGGTTCGTGACTTCACCACAACTGTTCGGAACGTTTAAGAAGTATTTTCCCCCTGAGGTCGGTGTCCCCACCGACCTAATTAATGCAAGTGGAAATGACAAAAGGTGATTTAGTATTAATTCTATTTCCACCTCGATCGAGTCTTCACAAAACAAAATAAAGCATACTGGTTAGTGAAGCCAACCAAAGCTGAGGTTGGTGAGGACACCGACCTCGGAGTAAAAATCTTTCCAAACTCAAATAATTTTACAGTTGACACTTTAAAATACAACAAATAAATACCGAGCAAGCCAGCAGGCAACCATTTTTTACAAATCAACCTAGTGCATCGGTATAAAATGTTTTATTAATTGTTGGGCAGGTTCAAAATGGAATAAGCGTTTTCTGCATCGGTGTTTCAAGATTGCGGTTTAATGATTCCTGCATTATGTTCTGAAAGCCCTGCCAGGACAAATTTTTGGACAAACCCCGTTTTTTTTCAACAACTATTTTAAATATGATTTTTTGTCTCTATGTTTGTTGGATATTTGATAACATAGTATTGAGGGCAATGGAATCTCATAAAGTCAGAATGTTAATATTTCATCTCAAAACAATTTTAATTTATGAAACGCAGCGCTTTTATTAAAGACTCCACGTTAACGGCTTTTAGTATTGCAGCATTTGGAGCCATCAATTGGAATGGCGTATGCTTTGAAGGTGAAAGTGAAACAACCAGTGATGTTTTAGGTCCGTATTACCGTCCGGGATCACCCATGAGAAGTAACTTAATTCCTTCCGGATCAAAAGGAGCGGTAATGCATTTAAGCGGAACCATTTTTAAAAAGGATGGCAAAACCCCATTATCAAATGTACTAATTGAAGCCTGGCAATGTGACGAAAATGAACATTATGATAATACCACTGACGATTACAAATTCCGGGGTTCAGTAAATACAGGCAGGGATGGAAAGTATGCATTTAAAACAATTGTACCGGTACCCTACAAAGATGGCAATGACTGGAGGCCTGCACATATCCACATGAGAATTTCGAGTAGGGATCATCAGGATCTCATCACCCAAATATATTTTAAAGGGGATCCTCATATTGAAGAAGACGCAGCAGCCAGATCTCCCCAATCCATTAATCGTATTTTGGAAATCAAGAAAAATTCTTCTAATGAAAGCAAAGTGAAATTTGATGTAGTTATGGGAAATACATTTCAATTGAATGATGTGGGATATAAAAAAATTACGGGTCTATATAAATTGAATGATGGGATGGCTGAATTTATCCGGGAAGATGATTTACTCATCTTAAAGTTAAATGGCCATATTATGGAGGGATTGGTTTACAAGGGTGACAATTCTTTTGAAGGAGGCATTGGCTATAATAAAGTAAAATTTGAATTAATGGCCAATGGTGATGTAAAAACAAAAATCAGGATGTGGGATTCTTGGTCAGCAGATCAAAAATCTTTGGAATTATATGAAGGAATAAAAATTCTTAAATATGGCAAATAGCCTTTATGCTTGCTTGCTTTCGTCCCGGCGGGCAATGTCATTAAGTTAAGAGAATAATTTTTTTATCAGTTGCACTGCTCTTTAGAACAGTGACTAAGAATATCCCCCGCAGGCTTTAGCCAAATTAATATTTTGGCTAAAGCCATGTTTATTTTTATCATTTGCCCTCGGGCTAAAGACCGGGGCAATTTAAAGCCCTTAACTTAATGACATTGTCCGGCGGGGTTTTCAAAACGAAATCTAATAATATAAAAAGGTCATCCCCGAAACCCCAACGTGTGCTGTGCTATAAAATTTAGGCAACCATTTTTTACAAATCAACC
>JANPAP010000133.1:0-6567 GCA_031429975.1 Chitinophagaceae bacterium | reverse complement strand
AGCACAACTTATTATGTAAGTCAATCAACCAGTGGTTGCGAAGGTTTAAGGGCAGCAATTACAGTAACAGTCAATGCTCTAGCAGCTTCACCTATTGTTATAAGTCCGATTGATTATTGTCAGAATACATCTGCAGTTCAATTATCGGCAATTGGTAACAATTTACTTTGGTATGCAGCAGTCAATGGTGGAATAGGATCTACAATTGCTCCAACGCCAAGTACAATTGCTGCTGGAATTATAAATTATTATGTAAGCCAAACCATCAATGGTTGTGAAGGCTCAAGGGCAATGATTACAGTAAATACAAATGCTACCCCTGCATTGCCGGTTGTAAACAGCCCGGTAACTTATTGTCAAAATATTATTGCAATTCCATTATCAGCAACCGGAAATAATTTACGATGGTACAACAGTTCTACTGGAGGTTTAGGATCTGTAATTGCCCCAACTCCATTAACTACTGTTGCTGGTAATTATAATTATTATGT
Organism: Chitinophagaceae bacterium; assembly: GCA_031429975.1. Lineage (GTDB taxonomy): Bacteria > Bacteroidota > Bacteroidia > Chitinophagales > Chitinophagaceae > Ferruginibacter. Next base: position 6,076 of record JANPAP010000133.1, on the reverse strand, counting down.
AAGCCAAACAAACAGTGGTTGTGAAGGACCCAGAGCATTAATTACGGTAACCGTAATTGCAACTGCTCCTGCTCCTGTTGTAATCAGCCCGGTTACATATTGCCAAAATGCAGTTGCCACGGCACTTTCAGCAACCGGCAGTAATTTACTTTGGTATTCAACTGCAACTGGTGGAACGAGCTCAACAACAAATCCAACTCCAGTTACTACCACTCCTGGTAATACTTTTTATTATGTAAGCCAAACCATCAATGGTTGCGAAGGCCCAAGAGTAGCCATAACCGTTACTATTAATGTTATCAGTACCGCTGTTACCGGATTTCAATTTAATCCTGATACGGTTTGTACCAATGCCAATAATACAACTCCTGCATATGCGTTGGGTTTTACTAACGGAGGTGTATTTAGTTCTACCACAGGGATTGTAATAAATCCTGCCACAGGTTTTGTAAATCTGGCTACGAGTGTGCCTGGAACCTATAACATTACTTATAACTATACTACCAATGGTTGTATTAATGGCAACAGTTCAGTATCGCCATTAACGATAAATGCGGCAGTACCAACAGTTACTATTTTTTCTTATAATTCACCGGTTTGTAAAAATGGTATTAACCCTACCCCATCAAAAGCAACTGGGTTTACAAATGGTGGGAATTATTCTTCCCGTCCGGGCTTATCCATTAATGCAGGAACGGGTGAGATAAATTTAGCAAACAGTATCCCCGGTACCTACCAGGTAACTTATAATTTAGCGATGTTGGGTTGCAGATTGGCAACCAGTAATTTTTCATTTATTACTATTACAGATACAAGCTCACCGGTAACCAATTTTAGTTATAACAAAGCAATTGTTTGTATTACCGAAACGAATCCGGCAATTACAAAAGCTACAGGATTTACTAGCGGCGGCACTTTCAGCGCTACGCCAGCAGGTTTAAATATTGATGCAGTAACCGGCGCAATCAATATTGGATTGAGTTTGCCGGGTACTTATGTAGTTAAATACGCTGTTCCATCATTTATTTGCAGACTTGCCGGCAGTAGTAATTTCACTTTTACTATCAATGCTTTTGGAAATCCAGTTACCGGATTTTCTTATGCAAGTCCCATTTGCCAGAACGATACATTTAAACTACCGGTAAAGGTTACTGGATTTACGGCAGGTGGAAAATTCAGCAGCACAACGGGATTAAAAATTGATTCTGTAACAGGGATAATAAATCCTGCACAAAGTATTCCGGGAAATTATTTAATTCAATATGCTGTTGCAACAGGTACTTGTAATCCTGCTGGGGCTGGATCAGCAAATGTTGTTATACAAACAAAACCAATTTCGCCAACAGTGAATAATGCAGCTATTTGTGGCACCGGAAATATCAGTTTAAATGCATCGGCTTCCGGTACTATTAAATGGTACAGTGATTCAACTTTACAAAACTTGGTAAATTCTGGCAGCAGTTTTTATCCATTAATCAGTACCAATACAACTTACTATTTAAACAATACTGTTGGAACTTGCATTAGTGATAAAACTCCAATTATTGCTACGGTTAATCCTTTACCCATTGCACCCTATTTAGGAAAAGATGTAAGCATTTGTAAATTAGATCCATTGATTTTAAATGCAGGAAATTATTTCTCCTACCAATGGCAGGATGGATCAACAAAACCCAATTTTACAGTAACTGCCTCGGGTACTTATAAAGTAATTGTTGGTACAGCCGCTGGCTGTAAAATCAGCAGCAGTATTAATATTATTGTATTTGATAATTGTGAGGACATTGTATTTCCTTCTGGTTTTAGTCCGGATGGAAATGGGATCAATGATAAATTTGGGCCCTTGCCAGTGGAAAATTTAATCTTTATAAAAGATTATCATCTGCAAATATTTAACCGCTATGGTGAGCTGGTTTTTAACAGCATTAATCCGTATGAAAAATGGGATGGATTATATCGAGGCAAATCTTCCGGAACCAATAATTTTGTTTGGATAGCATCTTACAGCTTCCGCAATATTCCAAAAATTAGCAAGGGAAATATTTTAATAGTTAAGTAAAAATTGATTGCTGTTGTTGATAATTTTAATACAATCAGTTTTATTTTTTTACATCAAGCTTTACAAAATGCAATAAAATTTGATACATAAAAAATGCAGGTAATAGTTTTACTATTACCTGCATTTTTATTTTTACGAATTAATTTAATGCCATACACTCAAAATAATTGCAGCAATAATATGCCCAACTAATGTATATCCGCCATTAATAAGATGCAGCCCCAATGGACGTTTCTCGTATAAATAAGAAATGGAAATAGAAGTTATTCCAATACATACGCCGGTTACCAAACCTAAATGCAAGCCATTCTTCCAGCCAACAGTTTGCATTTTATAAACAAGAATTGCTAGTCCAATACTGGTAATTATCATTAGTATAAATGAGCTGATAAATATACCAGCAATACCTTTGGAAACATCCGGAGTGTTCATATCAATCTTGGTATAAGCAATCCATTTTTTTGAAAACAACGCTTTAGAATACCAGATGGCACCTAATAAAAAGTAGGCAAGGCCGGCAACAATAACTGCTGGCCAATGCAAGTGATGTAAAAAATTAAAATGCATATAGTTGGTTTTAGATACTGCATTAAAGCAGCTGGTTAAAAAAAGTATTCAGTAAAATACAACTTGTTTTTCCAGTTGCAACAGATCTGTAATTTATTAAAATGATATTATTGTTTTGCCTGCATAAATTGCAACAGGTTTTTACGTGCCTGGTTTTTAATTTTTCTTTGAAAAAAAGAATTCCAACCAAACAACTGGCCCTTTACCCCCAATGCCTGGGTACTCCATTTATGCAGGCTAAAGCCATCGCTGTGTTCAACAATAATTCCATTTACAAAACGCATGTGGGCTTTAATGCTGTTCACTACCTTTCTACCAGTTTTTGAAAAAGTATAAGTAGCCACCCAATTGCAGGTATAGTATTCATCATCCAATGCAACAATATTGTCAAATGTCAGTGAAAAATCACGGGCATTTTTGCATAACATTTCCCACATACTAAAAACTTCTTCTCCCTTTAATAATTCAAACGCAGGGTCGTAAAAAACAATTTCGGGGCTGTAACAATTGTTCATTGTTTTATAATCTAATTGTTGAAAAGCGCTGTAAAATGTATGTATCAGTTTTTCGTTTTGGTTCATCGCAGTTTTATTTAAAAAATAAATATACTGCCTTTATTGCTCAACAGTAAATGAATAATAAATGACTAGATTATTTTTTAAACAAAAATTATTTTAATAAGTATATTTATAAGGAAGTAACAAACAGCTTTGTCATCATTTTTTAAACTCATTAGTTCTAAATTATCAGAGAATGAAATATACTATTGTACTGCTTTCAATTTTTATGTCGATTAATTTAAAATCGCAAAATAATGTCAATGTAGTTCCCATGCCGGCAGAACTAACTACTGGCAAGGGTTTCGCAATTATTAAGCAACCCATAGGATTTATTATTTATGATATTGACAAGACTGAAAAAAATGATGCTACTGCTTTGTTTAAAAAATATCTGAACAAAAAATTCAAACTAAATAAATTTATTGACGGCGATTCTCACAGTTATGGATTGCCTTTTGAAATTCACTTTTCAGTAGCAGATAAAAATGCACCCGAAGGTTATTACGAACTGAATATAATTGGAAACAATGCTTATATAAAAGGATCGGGCATTGGTAAATTTTATGCTTTTGAAACCTTAAAGCAATTAATTGCAGTTGATGCAAACAAACAAATTGTAATTCCCCATTGCAAAATAATTGACTATCCCCGTTTTAAATATCGGGGAATGCATCTGGATGTAAGCCGGAATTTTATGCCGGTAAGTTTTATAAAAAAATACATCGATTATTTAGCCACTTATAAATTCAATACATTTCATTGGCACTTAACCGACGATCAGGGCTGGCGGATTGAAATAAAAAAATATCCGTTACTCACATCTGTTGGAGGTTACAGAAATGGCACCATTATAGGGCGCTATCCCGGCAATGGCAACGACAGCCTGCGTTACGGCGGATTTTATACACAGGAACAAATAAAGGATATTGTAAAATATGCAGCGCAACGATACATTACTATTATTCCCGAAATTGAAATGCCCGGTCATGCATCAGCAGCCATTGCAGCTTATCCACAGCTTAGTTGTTTTCCAAATGAGGATACAAAATATCCTGCAGATTGTGTATGGAGTGGCCCCAGTAAAGGAAAGCAGGTTCAACAAACATGGGGTGTTTTTGAAGATGTGTTTTGTCCCAGCGAATACAGTTTTACATTTTTGCAAAATGTATTAAATGAAGTGATGGATTTATTTCCATCAAAATATATTCATATCGGTGGCGATGAATGTCCAAAAGATTCCTGGAAACGATCTGAGTTTTGTCAAAATTTGATGAAAAAAAATGGACTAAAAGATGAGCATGAATTGCAGAGTTATTTTATACACAGGATAGAAAAATATATTAACAGCAAAGGCAAAAAAATTATTGGATGGGATGAAATTTTAGAGGGCGGCCTTGCACCCAATGCCACCGTAATGAGTTGGCGTGGAGAAGAAGGCGGCATAGAAGCAGCCAAACAAAATCATGATGTAATAATGACACCCGGTACCCATTGTTATTTCGATCATAATCAAACAACAAATGATGACAGCGTAACCATTGGTGGCTATCTGCCAATAGATACCGTGTACAGCTACGAACCTGTGCCAGCAACCTTAAACGCAATGCAGGCAAAGCATGTGTTGGGTGCCCAGGGAAATGTTTGGACAGAATACATGAAAACTCCCGGCAAAATTGAGTACATGATTTTCCCCAGAATGGCTGCACTGGCAGAAGTATTATGGACTCCCAAAGAAAAAAAGAATTGGAAAGATTTTGAAAAAAGATTGCCTTTAATTCTGAAACGGCTTGAGGAAAATGGGGTTAATTATTTTGAGGAATAAAAATTAAAAATTAAAAATTAAGAATTAAGAATTATGAGTGATGAGTGATGAGTGATGAGTGATGAGTGATGAGTGAGTTTTTAAAGATAATATTTAATTAAGAAAAACAATTTCATTAATCTAAATCAAACTCATTTACTAAAAATAAAGACAGCAAGTTCGTAATTCGTAATTCTTAATTCTTAATTCGTAATTCATAACTCTTAACTCTCAAAAAAAATGCTGCACAAAATAAATCTTACTGATTCATTGGAAAAAATTCCGGTAAAGATTTTCGCCAGTCCTTTGGAAGGATCAGTATTTGTTGCAAAACAAATTGCAGACTTAATAAAAACTAATGATGCCGCTGAAAAAAAAACTGTAATTGGTCTTGCCACTGGATCTACGCCAAAAACATTGTACGCCTTATTGGTAAAAATGTACAAGGAAGATGGACTTAGTTTTAAAAATGTAATCACTTTTAATTTGGATCAATATTATCCAATGGAAAAAGATGCCTTGCAGAGTTATCATTATTTTATGCGGAAAAATTTGTTTGAGCAAACTGATATCAACCCCAATAATTATCACTTGCCCAATGGACTGATTCCAAAAGATGCAATGAAAGCACATTGCAATAATTATGAAAAATTGATAGAAGATGCCGGTGGTATTGATATACAGATTTTGGGCATCGGCATAAATGGTCATATTGGTTTTAATGAGCCTGGTAGCGGCTTTTATACAAAAACAAGACTCACCTCTTTAGACAATAGCACCCGCCTTGCCAACTCCTATGAATTTGGCAATATGAGTGAAGTTCCCAGAATGGCCATCACCATGGGCATCGGCACTATTTTAAAATCAAAGAAAATTATTTTGATGGCTTGGGGGCAAAATAAAGCTCCTGTAATACAACAGGCCAGCGAATTAGATGATACAGAAGAATTGCCTGCATCCTTACTTCAAAATCACGACGACTGTTGCTTTGTGGTTGATGAAGCTGCAGCAAGCGAACTTACAAGATTTAAAAAACCATGGTTAACCGGCGAATGTGAGTGGACGGAAAAGATGATAAAAAAAGCGGTG
>JANPAP010000132.1:0-2289 GCA_031429975.1 Chitinophagaceae bacterium | reverse complement strand
ATAATAACCTGCGGCATTTCCCGAATTGCTGGAGCCATGGTAATTTAAGGTTACATTATTATCAATTGTAACGGTTGTGAAAGAAACATTGGTTCTAAACCTGCTTAGGCCGATTGTTCCCCCACCTGTTACTGTTACAATTGGGTTTGTTGGGTTGCTTACCGTACCGAAATAATCAATACTTAATCCATCAGCAGCATCACCTAAAGTTTGAGAAGCGCTTCCCAATAACCCACCGGGTGCCACATTAATTTCTGAACCATAAACTTTAATATAAACCGGGCTGTTAACTTTATTATTCGATTTTATTCTACCGTTTACATATAAATTTTTACAGTTTTTTCCACTTGCTTCAACTATAATGGTGTCCGATGAATTTATCCAAACATTATCTGCAGTTGTTGGCACAGCCACTGCCACGGTATTAAATCCACTGCCATCCCAAATTTTCCAGGCACTTGTATTTCCCCAATTGTCGGATGCAACAGAACCATAATCACCCACAGTATAAGTAACATTCGAACCATTACCAGTTACAGCAACATTGGCAGTTGCAGCACCGCCAGATAAATTGATATTGCCTGAATAAGGAACCAATGCGGTTGGTTTAAAACGAACATAAATTGTTTTAGAAGCAAGTCCACTTCCGGTATAAGGAACTGAAATGCTTGTTGCAAATCCGCTTGTAGTTGTAGCAGAAACTTCATAGCCAGCCGGAGCCGTGATGCTGATATTTCCGCTAGCAGGAGTTAAACCACCTGCAACCATAGTAAATGTTTTCTCAGATGATGTGCTACCAACCAATGCGTTTCCAAAATTTAATGAAGTAGGATTAGCAATGATTGTAGGAGATGAAGCAACAGCAGTTGTAAATGTTTGATCTGTTCCATAACTGGTGCCAGCAGCACTTGTGGCATACGCTCTTGCATGATAGGTTGTACTAAAAGTAAGGCCGGTAACGGAACTTGAAATTGCGCCTACAGCGGTAGGGCCATTAGTAGTATTAGCATCTGCGGTTGTAGGATTATTGTTTACACTAAAACAAATGCCACTAACGGTAACTGCTGCAGATCCGGTATTGGTTATTTGCCCGCCAAGAGTTGCGGTTGATGACGTAATATTTGTAGCTACTGGAACATTGGTAGTAACTGTAGGCGGCACAGCTGCAATAGCAGTAATTAATAAAGAGGTAACATTTAGATTTCCTGAAAAAGTAAACTTCATATAAGTTCCAGCCGGAATAGTGGCGGTTGGTGTAATTACAATGGCGCCACAAGTTGTTCCATTAATAGTTCCAACTGCATTTGCAGTAGCAGCAGTATAAGTACCCGCCAATGTTGTAGAAGTTGTTAAGGAAACAAAAGTTCTGTTAGATCCGGTTCCGTTACCCCTCACAGAAATTTCTGTAATATCGCCATCAGCAACAAAAATAAATAAGGAACTGCTCGTAACTTTTGATGGTGTATATCCATCACAACTGGCTGTGCCGTCCGTTATGGTTCCACCGGTAGTGCTTTTATAATAAGTTCCAATGCCCGTTTTGTCATAACCAATTGGTGAAGCAGTAACAGTAGTACTTACACCAAAATCAAATACAACTTGCGCTTGAAGTGCAGCAGAGAAAAACAAAACAACCAGAACTAATAAGTAAATATTTTTTTTCATAATCAATGTTTTTTAATAGTAATTAATTCTAATTGTTTTATGAATTTTTTAAAGAAAGTAAATTTAAAATAGTTTTTTTTAAATTGGGTTTATTATTTTATTTCAGCCTGTAATGTTGGATTTCCCATTTTTTTTACCGTTTATAAAATTGTAATCCCAATATTATTATAGGATGTTATATTTTTGACCTATGCGTAATATTATCTGCAGCTTGCTGCTTTTTTTAATAATTAGTAACAGTACCATTGCTCAGGAAAAATGGGATCTTCGTAAATGTGTGGATTATGCCTTAACAAATAATATCAATATCAAACAAACCGATATTCAGGCAAAAATTGCAGATATAAATTTTCAGCAAAATAAACAAAGCCTTTACCCCAACCTGAGTTTTAGTGGCGGTCCATCATTTAATAATGGTAGAAATCAGGATCCGGTTAGCTTTAGCTTAATTACACAAAGTTTTGTTTCTGCAAATATGCAGTTTCAAACCAGTGCACAGATATTTAATTGGTACAGTAAAAAGAATAGTATCATCGCCAGCCAGTGGCAGGTAGAAGCTGCTAAAGCCAGTACCGATAAATTAAAAAATGATATTGCCTTAACCATTGCCAACGCTTACTTACA
>JANPAP010000131.1:0-5325 GCA_031429975.1 Chitinophagaceae bacterium | reverse complement strand
CTTTTACGGGTTTGTGCTGGTATTTTACTATGATAATAAATTATTGGAGCCAGCATAAAACATAGGCCCACACTACTTGCAATGGTGGCAGTTGATCTTGAATTGGTATTGTAATCAATATCTTTTCCTAAATAATTGCACAGCCAAACAGCAGCTGCAATTTGCAAAAAATGCTGTAATGCTATTAATGAAAACACCCCAGGCTTATAGGGCTCTTGTAAATAATACAACAACGCATAAATTATTGCTACCGGAAAAAACAGGTAGAACCCATTATCAAATAACAATAAGCCCAGGCAAATTGTAACTAATAAAAAAGTTGATTGCTCGTCAATTTTTATCCGCTTCTTCAACTTTTTTTATTTATTAGCTTTTGTATAAAAAAACAATAAGTAAGAATTAAAATATTATCAAAACCACTTAAAAGATTTAAAAAATTTAAGGCTGTTTTTAACCTTCCCTTTAAACCTGCTTTTATCATTAATGTATAATAAAACATCAACTTTTTTTCTCTCAGTAATTTCTTCCCTTGTTCTTTTTGTTTTTTAGAAATATATCCAAACAGTATTTTGTATGCTTGTATATCTTCTTTTAAATGATAAATAAAATATTTTTCCTGCCCACTTAATTGATCCTTATGATTTCGTAATTGTACCAGTTCTTTTTTAATAAACCCTACCGGATTATCTTTTGCAAGCCTTACCCACATTTCAAAATCACCGCTAATTTTCATTTGTTCATTAAAATATCCAACCTCTTCCAATGTTTTTTTATTGAGTGTAACATTGGCAATATTCCCTGCAATGGAGCCGGTAATAAAGCAAATGTGTGCATGCAATTGTGGAGAAACTAATTCTGGTGTTTCATCTATTTGTGAAATATTCAAAAAATCGCCATTGGCATCTATATAGCGTCTGCCGGAATAACTGAAGCCAATTTGAGGAAAGCGTTGATGAAAGGCCAATATTTCTTGAATGCAATTAGTTTCCATCACATCATCTTGCGACCAAAGTTTTATCAGATTACTGTTAGATTTTTTAATTAAGAAATTAAGATTATAAAAAAGCCCTGTATTGATTTCGTTTTTAAAAATATGCACTCTAGCATCGTTTATGGCTTGTAGGTAAGCCCAACTTTCATCGGTTGAACAATCATCAATAATTAAGAATTCAAAATCTTTAAAATCTTGATTTAATACAGACGAAACAGATTGTTGCAAATACTTCATCCCATTAAAAACGGGTAATATTACTGTTATAGGATACAATTTGAATTTATTTTGATAGGAATAAAACTGTTACTTATTTTTTTGATGAATAAATAATGAAAAGGCATTTACAATTTTTGAATAGCTGAATTCATTAATAATTTCAAACGATTTTTTACCATAAGTTGTAGCAATCGTTTTATCAGCCAGCAACTTTTCCATCAATTCATAAAAAGGAGTAACATTATTTAAACTAATTACTAAACCATTTTCATAATTTTTTATCAAATCAATGGCTCCTCCAACCTTATCAGAAGCGATTACCATTTTACTACAAGCCATAGCTTCATTTAGTGCAAGGCCCCAGGTTTCGCCAGGCCCTGTTGATGGCAAAATTACCACATCGCCTAAACGATATACCACCGGCATGGTTTGTTGGTTTTGAAAATCTAAAAATAGTATCCGGTTATCCTTTCCGGCTTTCTCTTTCAATACATTTTCTAATTTACCATTACCAATAAACAACAATTTTAATGTTGGATTTGTGCAGTGTTTTAAAAAGTCTAATAAAAAAAATGGATTTTTCTTTTCTTCGAATTTGCCGGCAAAAAGTATTACAACATCAGTTGGTTTAATTCCTAATTGGCTTTTTAATAGTTGGGCTTGTTGCTGGTAATCGTCATCAGGTTGTGCAAACCGGCCATTATCAGTTGCATGAGGGGCATAAATAAGTTGTTGTTGTTGTAAGCCATGTTTAATAAAATATTGTTTATTATTTTGCCCAACATAAAATGCAAAATCTACAAAAGAATAAATCCATCTTAAATAAATTCTCCTCAAAAAAGTTTTCAGTCCGAATGTTTCATCAATCAATGTAGAATCGCCTCTAAACAGCACCGGCATCTTTTTATGAAAATACTTCATGCATTTAAAATGGCTTACAAAATTCCAACCAAATACCAACAGTGTATCCGGTTGCCATTGCTCAATTTCAAAAATTAAAGTAGGATTAATAATTCCTTTACGATGATGAGAACCCGGGTTAGTTGCGCTGTTTTTAACAAACACATACGGATAGCCTTCCAACAAATTAATATCCCAGTTAATTATTTTTCCAAATCCCGGATCAAATTTTTCTTTTGTTGCTACCTGGCTCCAGGTATAAAAAACTTTTACATCAATAGCTGCTTCATTGGCCAATAACTTGAACCATGGCGCATTATATTGAATGGGATGCGTAGTTACAATTGCAATTTTTTTCAACTCAAAATTTATTTAATTGCTTCCAGTGCAATCGCATCATTAAACCTTCCTTTATCTTCCACTAATTTAAATTGAGCATCTTTAGAATCATTAAACGCACAATTTCGAACGCTTGAAAATCCAGCATTTTTTAATTCGATGGCTAAAGAATATTTATCCCACATCCATAAATGCTGTGCATTTCCAAAATAAGAAATCAGTAAATTTTTTAAGCCTCTTGGTCTTTTTTCCAGACCTAATAAAGTTTGCCGGATAAAGACATTTCCAGCATCAGCGTTTTGCAAATCTATTGAATTGATATATTCCCGGGCAGCCGATTCCAAATCGGGTACAACACAACGAAAAATCCCTCCAGGCTTTAAAATTTTATAAGTATTTCGCAATGCAATACCACAATCTTCAAAACTTAAATGCTCCAATGTATGTGAACAATAAGCCGCATTGCATGAATTTTCTAAAATTGGCAATCCTTTTATTATATCCCCATATTTTACAGCATCTGGAAAAACAGTACTACTGTTTTTTTTAAAGATTGCTCCTAAAACTGGTAAGTTTTGAAGCCTTAATGTTGGAGATGCATCAAAATTTTCCCAGCCCGTTGGAGCCGACAACCCACAACCATATTGTACATAATGCATAGACATATTGCCGAATTTTAATTAACTATTTTTTAAACCTTTAATTTATTTTATCTCTAAACTTTTATTCAGCAATGATGCCAAAACAGAAGTTACATTTTTTGCAGAATAGGCTTCAAAAAGTTGCTGGTTAATTTTAGATGCGTTGAATTGATTTATAAATTTTAAAAAATGCTGCATCCTATTTGCAAACAGATCTTGCAGCAGATTCAAACCTTCTGTTCCATTAAAATCCAAAACCAGTCCGGCACCAGATTCTTTCAACACTTTTACAGCCGTGCTTTCCTGATGCAATACTGCTAAAATTGGTTTGCCACTTAACACGCCCTGGTAGGTTTTTGAAGGCGTATAATGTGGCTCGGTGCTACCCAAAATAAAAATACCATCTGCATTATTTAAATGAATCAACACATCCAGGTAAGGGATGCGTTGGGCATATTCAAACACATTTTTTTGCCATAAATTATATTGAATGGCCAAGGGCTTGATATTATAGGAGGTTGCATCATTGGGCTTTTTACCGGTACCAATAAAATGAAATTCCACATTAGCAAAAACTGTTGGGTTTTGTTGCATTGATTTAAAAATGCACTCCAATGGTGCATACGCTTTGGGCAACATGGCGCCTGCATAAACCAATTGAATTTTGCCCGGTTCTTTTTTAAATAAATAGGGCTCCATATCAAGTTTAGCAACCGCTTTATGATCCAATGCCTCACCACCATAAGGCATGGCACCCAATACTGCCTGCTTTGCAAGATGCGGATTTCTTTCTATCACTGCTTTATAATAACCTTCGGCAACACCCGTAATAAGGCTGGCTTTTTTTATAGCAATGGGTTCTAAAAAACTTGCAATTTTTGTACTGATCCAATGGCGGGAAAATATTTTTTCGCTACCCGGAAAATGATGTACCCAGGGATCGATATAATCGATTCCATATTTTATGCCGGTGCTGTTGTTGAGCCATCTACCCAATAAGGCGCAATAAAATGAAGGGATGGGTATATACAAAAAATCTATTTTCTCTAACTGAATTAATTGCTTTGCTTTTTTATACAATTGAAAAAATGCTCTCAACCCAATATCCCCTACCAGCCGGGGTTTGGTAATTTGGAAAGCCGATACTTTTTCAACAAACAAATCCTCGGGCAGCAATTTTTCCAAGTTTCGATCAAGGGTTTCTTCATAATAATTTTCATGTACCATTAAAACAATGGGCTCCCAACCAAAGGCAGGTAAATGTTGTGCAAACAACCTGCTGCGATGAACAGCAGCCAAATTAGATGGTGGAAAATGGGGCGATATGATCAATATTTTTTTCAACGTAAAATAGTTACCCATTGCTTTACTAACCCCATCGATTCGTATTCCCAATTAAATGCAGAAGAATTTTTAAATCGTTCATTTTTTGTGTCACGAATTTCATTTTTCTTTTCTATTAAAAAATCAAGCGTTTTTTTTAGTTCGTGTTTTTTAAGGGAAGTTATAATTCCATGACTAGGATGATTATTAAGAAATTTTTCTTGAGCAGTTGTATTTGAAGCCAAAATATAAAGGCCAGCCTGGAAATATATTAATATCTTATTTGAAAGAGCAATATCATTATTGAGGTCTTTACCGGGCTCCAATGCAAGACCAACATCAAATTTATTCATCATTTTTATAAGCTCCAGAGCAGGTAAAGAATTTATTATTTCAATATTTTTTTTATTGTATAAATATTTATCACAAAATAATTGCTTAGGATTACCAATAACGGTTAGGGCAATTTCATCTTCATAATCTGTTAAAACATCTAACATTTCTTCTAACCCTCTATTAAAATCAATATTTTGAGAAAACCAAATCAATTGCAATTTTTCATAAAACTCAATCGGAATATTTACAAAATCTTTTTCCGAAAAAAAATTATTCACCACAATTGATGATTTAATTGCAGGCCCTACTAATCTAATTGATTCATTCATTATAAGTGGAGCAGCAAAACTGATATATTTCGCTTTTGGTAATAGAGATTTCATAAGCGTTGTCACTCCATTTTTTACTGACTTTGGTAAATTTTCTCCGGGATGATAATCCTCCACATCAATTGCAAAGGGAATATTTTTTTTATTTGCGAACCAGTAAGCCGGATAAAATGCAGGCGGGTTATGAGCAATGATAAAATCGGGATTACAATTTGTTTTTTTTAACCATTGCTTATTTGCAAATTAA